>CALKWO010000296.1 GCA_938003875.1 uncultured bacterium | reverse complement strand
AGCTGTCTTGTATTCAATTAAAAATGGGGAAGTTATTTAATTCTCATCGCTAAATTGTCAATCGAACCCTACATCATTTTGGACCGATGCCCTTCTGTTATTATACTCTAATAATCCAATCCCATGTTGTAGAGCAAGAAAGATAGAAAATCTGTTTCCAGATCTATGCTTTTGCTTGTACTCGTACCAGTGCCATGGCCTACTTTCGTTTCGATCCTGATTAAGACAGGATTCTTCCCTGTATTTTTTTCCTGTAGCGTTGCAATATACTTGAAGGAATGGGCAGGGTATACTCTGTCGTCATGGTCTGCTGTGGCCACCAACGTTGCAGGATATTCTAGCTCTCGGATATTATGAAGGGGAGAATAGGCATACAAATAGGGGAATTGGTCTTTATTTTCGCTGCTTCCATATTCATAAGTCCATGCCCATCCAATGGTAAACTTATGAAAACGAAGCATGTCCATGACCCCTACTCTGGGGAAGGCCACTTTAAAAAGATCGTTTCTCTGGTTCATGACAGCCCCGACCAAAAGGCCACCATTAGAAACTCCTTGTATAGAAAGCCTTTCTTTATTCGTATATTTATTGCTAATGAGCCATTCTGCTGCGGCAATGAAATCATCGAAAACGTTTTGCTTTTTTTCTCGCATCCCCGCTTTATGCCACTCTTCACCATATTCGCTGCCTCCTCTCAAGCAGGCGACAGCATAAACGCCTCCTTTTTCCAAAAAAGGGATTCTGGATACAGAAAAATTGGGCTGGACAGAATTGTTGAAACCGCCGTAGCCATATAAAAGAGTAGGGCTATCGCCTTTTGGCTCCAGGCCTTTTTTATGCACTATGAATAAAGGCACCTGGACTCCATCTTTGCTTTTGTAAAAGACTTGTTTTGTCTCAAACCCTTCCATATCAAATTTTAGCTGCGACTTTTGAAATGCATAGGACTGATTCTTGCTGACATCATAGCGATATAGTACATTGGGATAGGTAAAAGATGTGAAAGTATAGAAGGTTTCTGTTTCGCTTTCTTTTCCCCAAAATCCATTCACTGAGCCTAAAGATGGTAAAGCTATATCGTATAAATAGTTGCCTTCTGTGCTAAAAACACAAATCTTGTTTGTCGCGTCCTTCAAATATGTTGCAATCAGTTTTCCTCCAATGTACGAAACACGCTGGAGAAGATCTGCGCTTTCAGGAAGGATAGTCTTCCAGTTTTCCATAGAAGGTTTTTCTAAATCCACCAGAACCACTTTGTTTTTGGGCGCATTTTTGTTGGTCAATAGTAAAAATTGGTTGCGAAGGCTGTCTATAAAGAAAAACTGGCCGTCTGGCTGGTCTATGATCTTGATAAAAGGAGTATTTTCTTCTAAATCTTTATACCATAATAAATTATTACCAGAAGCACTTTCCCATACACTGACGATTAGATATTGCTCATCGTCTGTAACCATTGCTCCAAATCCTCGCTTAGAATTTTTTTTATCTTCGAGTACTAAAGTATCCTGGGACTGCTCTGTTCCTAATTTATGATAGTATAGCTTTTGGAAACGATTTACGCCTTTTAGCTTGTCTTCTGCTTTAGGCTCATCGTACCTGCTATAGTAAAAACCATCTTTATACCATGCCACACCACTAAATTTTACCCATTGGATTTTATCCGCAAGCAGCTTTCTGGTCTGAACATCCATAACAAAGATTTCACGCCAGTCAGAACCGCCATGAGATACCATATAGGCGGCATATTTAAAGTCATTGGAGAAAAAAAGACCTGTAAGGCTTATAGAGCCATCCTGGGATAGCGTGTTTGGGTCTAAAAAAACTTCAGGCTTCTCTGCTTTTCCTTTTTGGATATACACAACGCTTTGTTCCTGAAGACCATTATTTTTATAAAAAATATAATCATCGCCAATCTTGGATGCTGATGCATATCTCTCATAGTTCCAAAGTTCTGTCAATCTTTGTCGGATTTTTTCTCTGTAAGGAATTTTTTTGAGATAGTCAAACGTAGTTTTATTTTGCTCTGCAATCCATTTCTGAGTTTCTGGGCTTTGCCCATCCTCTAGCCAGCGATAGGGATCATGCACTCTCGTTCCATGATAGTTATCAAACTGGTCTATTTTTTTCGTTTCAGGGTAAGAAATTTTTTGTGCCATACTATATGTCATAAAAAAACAATTGATTATAAAAAATAGACAAATTATAAAAATGTAACTCTTGTCAAAAACTGCCATCTCAGTGTAAATTTTTTTCATTTTTTCCCTTTTATTTAATAAGTTGATTTATAATAAACATTCATAGCAACTGCTAATAGTTTATCAAAATAATACCACAATATCATTAAAGAAATTGCCAGACCTCCATAAATTTTTCATTGCACTAAAAATTCCTTTTGTTTATAATAATTTAGCAATGTCATATTAGCAAAGTTTGCATCTACCGCTAAATGGAGCAGATGCTATTATCATAGCACTGCTCATTTGGCATAAGCGAAATTTGAAAAGTGTCAATTTTAGCCATGGGCAACACCCTTAGAAATTTCAAGAAATGTAGAATCATGAAATTAGCAATGTCATATTAGCAAAGTTTGCATCTACCGCTAAATGGAGCAGATGCTATTATCATAGCAATGATCATTTGGCAACACCCTTAGAAATCTCAAGAAAGGTAGAATCATGAAAAAAGTAGGTGTTTGTTTATCAGGATGTGGAGTAAAAGATGGATCAGAAATCCATGAAGCAGTTATCACCATCCTTGCTTTAGATCGTGGTCAGGCAGAGATTGTTTTTTTTGCACCTGATGGAGAGCAAAGACAGGTAGTAAACCATGTTACTGGAACGACATTAGCGGAAAAGAGAGACATGATGGTAGAAGCGGCCAGAATCGCCAGAGGCAATATTAAAAATATCAAGGATATAAAGGCTTCCGATATAGATGCCTTGATTTTTCCAGGCGGCTTTGGGGCTGCACTGAATCTTTGTGACTTTGCTGTTGCAGGCGAAAAATGCCAGGCTCATCCAGAAGTAAATCGTTTGGTTCTGGAAATGCACAAGGCCAAAAAGCCTATAGGAGCTATCTGCATCGCTCCTGCTATTATCGCCAGAATTTTAGGGAGCCAAAAAGTACAATTGACCATTGGAACAGACCCAGGAACAGCTTCAAAATTACAGGCAATGGGTGCTATTCACGTTGATTGTAAGGTAGACGAAGTCGTTATAGACCCAAAAAATAGAATAGTGACAACGCCTGCTTATATGCTAGCTAAAAGCATCAAAGAAACCGCAAGCGGAATTGAAAAGCTCGTAAAAACAGTCTTGGAAATGATTGCCTAGGGTTTGCCTAAAAAGGGGAGGATACTTTCACCCATGGGAAAAATTTTTGAAAAACTATTGGTCAGCAATAAAATTCTTTCGACTGAGGAATTAGAGCAGTGGAAAGCCCAGTTGGCTCAGCAAGAAGGAAAAAAAGAGCTTGGAGAATTTTTAGTTCAAAAAAAGATTTTAGATAGCAAGCAAATTCAAGAATTATATAAAGCAGAAGAGGAAAGCAAAAAACATCTCAAAATTTTAAAAAAACAGCAAAGAGATAAACAGGTTTTAGAAGTAGTTCAGCAATTAGGCATTGTGGGGCAAAAAGAAATTGCAAGTGCTATCCGAGAAAAACGAGAAGCCGAAGCACAAGGCGAAAATGTCTTTTTAAGCGAGCTTTTTATCAAAAAGGGTTATTTGACTCCCTATCTTGTCCAAAAGTTCTATAAACGTGGGATACAGAGGGTTCCCTTAGAAGAAGGGGTAAAATCACATGAAGACCTTATCATCAATATTCCCCAATATCTAAGAGACCGTTTTTTTGCAAAAATCGCTATTAAGAATCGCCTTTTATCTCCTGGCGATCTGAAAAATTGCTGGTCAATTCTCAAAAAGTATTGGCCTAGAAGGTCTTTGTCTGAAATTATGCTGGAAAAAAATATCCTGAGCGAAAAGAAGCTCAGAGCGTTGCTTTCTGTTTTGAAAAAATCTTTGCCAGAAAAGTATCCTTATTTAGATGCCCAAATACGCGATACACAAATGGCCCGTATTCTTGTAAAAAGAAACTTCCTATCTCCCTGGCGTTTGAACAAATGTCTGCTCGGCCAGTTAGAAAAAATTAAACATCAGGAATATATACCTTTAAGGCAAATTCTTGTAGAAAAAGGATATCTTTCGGATTATCAATTCGATGTAGTATTGAAAGAGTATGGAGTTATTGTTTCCAAAAATTTACAAGAATTCCTTGTTCCCCAGGAAGAGATCAGAGTTATAAAAAAAGAGGATATAGAAAGGGCTGTCCATGAAGCCCACTCTGATGTCCATTTGATCCTGGAAGAGGACGATTCCATAGATTTTTCTTTTGAAGAAGGAAAGAAGAAAAAAAATACCGACTCTATAGAATGGGATGAGTTAGAAAGCATAGACGAGTTAGATGATATTGAAAGCAAAATATCTTCCCCTCTTTCTGAGATAAAGAAAGAAAAGAACAATGTAAAAAGCCAGAAAGAGCATAGCCATTTTTCTTTGACAGAGTCCGAAAAAATCAGGCAAATCGAATTGGAAGCAGAAGAAATCAGCGATGATCTTTTTGACATCGATGTAGAAAAAGATGAGGTTGATATAGAGCTAACGGAAGACAATGTCAAGGATTTTATCGTAGAAGATATTACTGGATACGAATTGGAAGAAAAAAGAGAAGAAGAGGAAGAGGATGAAGAAATCAATATGAATGAAATTCTGGAAGAAGTGACAATGGACGCTTCAGAAGAATGCGATGCAGAGGATTTTTTACTAGAAGATTTGCAGGAAATTAGAAAGAAAGATTCGGCAAAGAAAAAAAAGGAATAAAAACGCATGAAAATTAGGACTTTTATTGCTATTCCCCTGGATCAAGATATTAAAGAAAAAATCGCCCTGTTTCAAGAGGATTTAAAAAAAGAAATTCTCAAGGGAATCAAATGGGTTGATTCAGAATCATTGCACCTGACCTTAAAATTTTTAGGGGATATTGAAGAATCTCAAATCAGCTCTGTCTATCAGGCAATGAAAAACTTTCTTACGGATCAAAATGTCTTTTCTTTTAAGATCGCACATCTAGGCACTTTCCCTAATATTCAAAATCCTAGTGTGATTTGGACAGGAATTGAAAACTCCCGCGATATTCTCCAATCCCTGAGTGCTGGTTTAAACAAGGAGATGCAAAAATTAGGAATACCTCCAGAAGAAAAGGACTTCTCTCCTCATATAACTTTGGGAAGAGTCAAAAGAGGTGCAGCAATAGAAGGAAATTACCAAGAGGCAATCCTGAAGCATAAAGATATTTTCTTGGGCGAACAGCAGGTAAAATCCATCATTCTATTCAAAAGCGACCTACAACCCAAAGGCCCTATCTATACACCCTTAGAAAAGGTAGATCTAAAAAATTGATAAGCCTAGATAAAAAAAAAGAAACAGCCTGGCAGGCTGTTTCTTTTTTTGGCAGACAAAAGAAAAAGATTTACTGAGCTTGACGGATTCTTAAGGCTGGATCGCCTAAAATATGGTATTGTCGGAAGTTTGTAAGAATCTTTTCGCTGACCCATCCATTGTCTCCGAATTCCCTTAGCACTTTGATTCTTGCACGATATAGAACCTGACCCAATCGTGTGGCAGAGGAATAAGGGGCCTCGAACATCTTTGGCCAGATGGCTTCCATCAATCCTTGATTGAAAACATTGTTCAGGGAGTTGGTGGTTTCTCTTGTGGGTGCTATGATCGCCACCATTCCTCTATTTCTCATGGATAAAAGCTGCTCACTAAAGCTTTCTCCTGAAGTTGCCAATGGGGTTCCTTCCGTTTCTCTTCTGGCCTTTTCTGTTTCTATATCGAATTGTCCTGTGGTGCAGTCTACATTAAAGAGAATAGGATATCTTTTATTGCAAAGCTCTTGTAGGTCTTCCACTCGAAAAGCAGGATGGTTCCAGCCTTGTGTGTCTCCATGATCTCTATGGTTGACAAGGGCAACACCCGAATTGATCGCATGAATGATCTCTTGTGTTGTGCCATCGAAGCTAAGGCTTTTAGGAACAGCGGTATTGTTGCCATAATAAGAAGGGATAGAGCCTGGAGTCTTGGTGTAGACACGTGTTATATCATATTGCCTTTTTAGAAGATAAGAGGCAAAGGATTCGCATGTATAGATATAGTCTCTGTCGCAGATTCCATCCAGTCCATCATCCTGGAAATAAGAAGCAAGCAAGACTTTTTTGCTGGGAGTCATATTTTCATAAGCTATGATCTTTTCTACAATGGCTCTGACTTCTTCTTCGCTATTGACAGGAAACCTTCCCAGATAAACATCGGGCAATAGATCACCCTCCCCATCAAGCAGGCTATAATAAAAATCTGTACCATCGTCATTTTTGTATTTCACAGGAATCATTTCCACATCCCCGACCAGAAGCACATAAGTCAAGGCAGGTTGAGTATTATAGTAGAGGCTGAGATATTCCCGCAATTTATCGGCAGAAAGGAGTCCTGTGTATTGGAGTTCTTTTTTTACCTGCTCTATGGTCTTTACAGTTACCATAAAGCCTTCCTGGCTTCGCCAGGAGACTAAAGGCTCTAAAGCTGCTACGAAATGCGCTGGGGTAATGATCAAATATTCTTCTTTTGGCTCTTCTTCCTTTATCTCTTCTATATTATCATTGCATTGCATTACAATATCGCTGCAAAGAGAAAAAAAGCGGGAGTGGACATCAAGAGGAATATCCCAGGTTCCCTGGTTTAATGTCAGCTCTATGGTAAAAATCTCGCCAATGTCAATTTGATCTTCCTGTTCTTTTACTTCAAAAGGCATAATCGAAAGATAGATCATATCCATGCCTTGTGATTTGCCTAGTTTTTGCAGACACACCTTCACTGGCCCATTTGTGCAAACCGTTCTGTCTTTTGTTTCCTCTGTGAAGATTGTATCTCTTGATGATGGTGCAATATATCTATCTTTTTGATTTTCTGTATTGACCACAACAGGAATCTGCCCAAACATAACGGTTGCTACATAGTCTATCCTGACTTCTGGCAAGCTACCCTCTGGCATGGCGATTAGATAGGAAAGGAAAGGAACACAGGGCTGGCCGCTAGTATAGTTCTGTCCTGCACCTGGGGTAAAGATTTCATAGGCCTTTTTGCTGCTAACCCATTTCTTGAAAAAGCCTGGCCATTTCACATAGCAAAAAAGCTGGTGAGCATTTTTTTCAAACTTTACAGATACAGGGGCAGGTTTTTTACTTGTGAGATATTCCCAAACAACATTATCTGCATAGGAAATACAAGAAAATATAAAGAAAAAAATAATAAAATTTTTCATAGAAATCTCCTATCCTAAAAATATAATTTTATTTTAAAAAATATAATTCTTCTATATCAGGGAATACTGGTTCTAGCAGAATCTATGGTATGTATAGTCCATAAAGAATAAAGCTGAATACCGCCTGCTAGAGCAGATGCTATTATCATAGCACTGCTCATCTGGCACAGGAAAAATTTGCTAAGAGCAGGCTTTGTTATCTATAGGCATTTTATAAGCATTTTAGCATCAAACGCTTCCTTAGAATAGGAGGAATATAAGCAAATTCAATGCCAGAATATAAATAAAATTTAACTTATTATAAATAATATACTTATGTAATATTCTTTTAAAATAAAATTATATTCAGGAGAAGGAAATATAGTCCTATGCAGAAAAAAATGTATCAACTCCGCACATTATAGCAAAAAATTATTTTTTTTCTATATGCAGATGGGTGGGAGTTTTATGATCCGAGCGAACCTCAATGATCTGGTCGGCTCTTGCCTGTGTGAGATAGAGGGTCATATCTACTCCCATGCTTTTGAGCTTATCGAAAAAATCCAGCCTGATCTCATTTTCTTCTTTTTGATACAAGAGCTTTTTTTTGTCTTCTTCTTCCTTTTGTTCCCTTACGACTTTTTCTGTGTTCCTTAGGATTTCCATCTCTTGTTTGTGGCGGAGGTTGCGCTTCTCGATTTCATGCAATTCTTTTTCTTTTTCCTCTTCTCTGGCCTGTTTTAATCTCTGGAACTCTCTGTCTTGTTTGAAATCGCTCAGTGCTTGTGCCTGCTCTTCGGTTTCTCTATCTAGTTTCAACTGTGTGCGTTTTTCAATGGATTGCTCGTGCATAGACTGAAGCGCATCTGTCGTGGAATAGCCTCGGTAGACAATTTTATGAATTTTATATCCTACCTGCTCAGCTCTTCCTAAGAGCTGGCTGTAACTTTTGGTATCGTTGAGCTGTTCTGTCCTGCTCTTGAAGGAGTCGAAGGAATAGCGGCTTACAAAATCAATCACATCGGAACTTGTAGCATTGATAAAATCACCAATAGGGTCGTGCGTTTCTTCCAGCATTTTTTCTACATCTATAAGCTCGAAAAAAATCATGAGCTTGATCTTCAACACGACGTCGTCTGATGTACGTACATCTTCTACATCATGGTACATCTGATCGGGCATCATCCAGAGTTTTTGAAAAACAAGACCGCCTGGTACTTTTTTGTATCCTTCGCCTTTAGATCCGTGCCAGGAAAAAGTATGAAGCCATTCGCCAGGCTCAGGAATAAAGACGGTGGGACCAGTGACAAGACGACGATGAACCTTCCCATCTTCCGATTTGGAATAGACGACGACAGATTCTTTAGAATCGATTTGCAATGCATCGGATTTCTCGATCTGGGCGTGAATTCTTGGATCAAGCCATTGCTCTGTAGGTCCTGGAATATGAATCTGGTGTCCATCCCGAAATCTCACAATCAAAAATTCCCCTGGATAGGCAATGTAATGCTTTAAAGGCAAAAAAGATTTGCCCCATCTTGCTATACGGCAGGGGCCTTTGAATATATCTGCCTTACCTTTTCTGTCTGTTACCAAAACTTGCTGGCCTTCTGGTATGATATAAAAAAACATGCTTTTTTTCTCCCTATATATAGACGATTCTAATCCACCAGGAAATGGGTCTACTTCTTTTTTCGCCACAGGATTTTGTAGCCTTGTTCCTCTATAAACAGGCAAATCTACCTGAGTGTCATGCATGGCTGCATAGGTAGGATAGATTTGCTGCTGAGGAACACCTCCGCCTGCCAGGGTACTGGAACATAATATTTCATTTTCCACAGGTGCTTCCTGTAAAAGAAGAGGCCTAGAGTAAGACATTTGCTCTATACCATCTCTCAACGCACCTGTATTTTTCATCATTTCTAATTTTTTCATATTTATTTACTCTATTTAAAAAATAAATAATTCTATTTTTTTATATTTAAAAATATGCCATGAAAAATTCCATTGACAAATCGCATAAGAAAAATTATATTATAGGCATATAATTATAGCATATCTTTTGAAAAAATTTTAAATTTATTAAATTTTATACGAAGGTAAACAATGGAAATTTATATACTATTTTCAGGAATCATGATTTTTGCATTTTGTGCTGAATTCATTGACTCCTCTCTTGGGATGGGGTATGGCACTACCCTCACGCCTGTTCTTCTTGCTATGGGATTCTCTGCATCGGATGTCGTTCCTGCTGTTTTGCTTTCAGAGCTTGTGACTGGTTTTTTTTCTGCCTTTCTATTCAGCAAGGCCAGGATTGTAAACTTTGATTTTCAACGTGATCCTGCAATTTCTAAACGATGGGGAAAATTTATCTATCTTCCTAAGTCTCAAGATGCTAAAGTTGTTTTATTACTGAGCTTATGCAGCATAGCAGGATGTGTACTTTCTGTTTTGGTTGCGGTGAATCTCTCCAAGTTCTATTTGCAGATGGGGATTGGTGTCATTGTGTTAGGAATGGGACTTTTTATTTTGCTTAAGAAAAGCAATCTGTCTGCTTTTTCCTGGTGGAAAATTCTTTTGCTAGGAGGAGTGGCTGCCTTCAACAAAGGGATATCGGGAGGAGGTTATGGCCCGCTGATGACAGCAGGCCAGGTTCTATGCGGCAGCGATACCAAAAATTCAATAGCCATCACTTCCTTTACAGAAGCCTTCACCTGTCTTATTGGCTTGATCACCTACTTCTCGCTTGGAAAAAGCATACATTGGAATTTGGCTTTGTTTTTATTGATAGGTGCCGTGCTATCCGTTCCTTTTGCTGTCTATACAATCAAGCGAATTGAAATAAAGAAATTTACAACCATTGTAGGGATAGCGACTCTTATCTTGGGAAGCTATACGATAATAAAAACAATATAAATGCCTTGCAGCAGATTACCAAAATAAATCCCAAAGGACTATTTCTTGTCCAATTTGAGATAGATATTTTGGATTTCTTCTCCAGTTTCAGCCATTTTCATCATCTTTTCGCCTGAATACATCCAATAAAGTGTATGTGTCTTCTGATCGTATTTGTGCGCATTGTGTTCGGCTACTTTATATTGTTTAAAGGGTATTCGTATTCTGAAATTGATGCCTAAACTTTTCATCATGCCGCTTATCATCTGCTCTATTTGGGGGGGCATCTGGCCTTTGCCTTTTCCTTTGCCTTTTGCCTGGCCCATGCCTTGAGGCTTGCCGATGTTTTGTTTGATGATGATGCTATCTCCCATTTCTTCTACGCTGAACTGTTCCAGGAACTTTGTGGAGCTTTTGCCTGATGCTCCCATCGCATCCCCTTCAGAGAGTTGCAGATTTTGCAATTTTTTCAAATTTCTGATATGGTCAAATTCTATAGCGATTTTCATGGATACTTTATCATCTTTGCTTTCTTCGATAGAAAATTCTGTTAATTTAATCCCTTCAGGCAATTGGGATTCAATTTCTTGTTTGCTTTTGTCTTTATTCCCTAGAATTTGGTTTTTGAATTCTTCTTGCATCATCGACTTTTGCTCTGGGGAAGCTTTTTGTCCCATCATCTCCTGCTGCATAGACATAGCAGAGGTAATAGCCTGGATATCATAGATAATTTTAAATTCCATTGTGCCAGAAAGATCGGATTTCAGTCTGATTTCTTGGTAAGTTTTTAAACATCCTGCTGTTGCTAGAAAGATAAGAAGTAAGGCAAAAATTTGAAGTTTTTTCTTGAATTGCATAATTTTTATGTCTTAATCTCAAAAAAGATCAGACATCCTCCATATTAAGAAAATAAGATAACTCTTTGAAATAAACGCTACTATTTTTTTTTCAAATCATAGCATACAAGTTTTTGGTTAAAGCGTAGATATAGCTTTCCTCCTGCTATAACAGGGACTGTCCATACAGGGCCTTGTCTTATATTGCCAAGAGCTTTGCGAAATTCGGACACTTTGATAAATTTTTGGGGATCAGGCTTTACAAGATGTAGATTTCCTGCTATATCACAGCACAGCAGATGGTTTTCTGCCCAAATACAAGTCCCCCATCCTGCTTCGCTGGTAGACCACATTTGCTCTCCTGTTTTAGCGTTCAGGCATTTAAAATCGCCTTTATTCTGGAAGCTTTGTCCAGAATAGCCATAGATAAAGCCATCAAGGATGTAAGGATCAGAATGGTGGGAGGCGATAGCATCGTTTTGCCATAAAGTTTTTACCTCATTCTGGCTCGCCTGGAGTAAAGCACCGCCTTTTCCATAATCCGAAGTGATAAAAATAGTGTTTCCCTCTACAATGGGGGTGCTTGCATTGACATCATAGGATGTTTCCCAGGTCGTTTCCCAAAGCTGTTTTCCTGATTCTAATAAGATTGCGGATAATCCTTTGCCATGAAAAGCAAGGACAGCCTGGCTTCCTTCCAAAACCATAGGAACAATCGCTGCATAGCCAGCAGTTCCCTGCCCACTTTTCCAAAGGACATTCCCCGCCATTTTATCGTATGCAATTACGCGGGCAGTTCCGCCCCCTTGTACGATTACGGTATTTCCGATAACCAGGGGAGAAGAGCTATGCCCCCAGGTCGGCTCTTTGCCTCCCTCATCTGTGACATTCTTATGCCATAGTTTTTTACCATCCAATAAATTCCAGCATACCAGATCCCCGCTACGGCCAAAGGTATAGACCTTATCTTTGTCAATAAAGGGTGTGGCTCTTGGCCCAGAACCATAGGTGCTATCTGCCTGAGCAGCATAGGAAGATTTCCATATCACGCTACCATCGTCTGGGTTGAGGCAGAAAACAATGTCTTCTTCTTTGCTGCGTCCCCCTACAATGAGGCGGTTTCCTTGAATTACAGGAGCAGACCATGTAGAAGCTGTATTTCCCTGGCACAAAAAATTGACTTCCCAGAGTTTTTTTAGTCCACCCTTCCAATCTGTCAGAATTCCTGTGATATTGCTGCGTGCATCTCCTTTAGCACCTCTCCAGCAGGGCCAGTCTCCAGAGCTTTGGTTTAGAGCAGGAAAATTTGCAACAGAAGCAGGTATGACAATATTTTCCCCTGGAACCTCAGTGCCTCTCAGAACAGAAATTTCTGGCCACCAGGCGACCACCGCAACGCAAACTAAAACAATCAGTATAGCAAAGATTCCCAAAAGATATTTTATCCAATTTTTCATATATGACCCTTATAAAGAAAAACCTATAGAGGAGCGACAAAAAAACACAACTATACTACAACGATAACCATATTCTTCTAATGGTTTTCCATACTATGATAAAAGGCACCTTCCATAAAGAGGAAATTCGGAGAATCTTTTGCATATAGGATGGAAAATGCAACCATCTTTTATAGAAAGGCAGCTTTTCAAACTGGCGAGAATGAATATACCAGCATTTGAAAAGAAACCCCAGATGCATCCTTTTTTCTGATGTGCCAGCATAATAGACGATTCGCTCCATGATACGAGGCTTTATACTATGGAGTTGCTGGATTATATCTTCAGGAATAGGGGCATGGAAAGTTTCGGACAAGTAGCCTAGCGTATCTCTCATTGCCAGAAGCGATTCTTTTTTTTGAGATATCTGGACTAGCCGTTGCCATGCAATCGAGGAAGCTCTTAGAATCATCATAGCGTCGGCAACCCATCGTATAAGATGCAATTTTTCCCAGGTTGCGCCATGAGTGCAAACATGGAAGAGAAGGTCTGTAGTATTGAGCATACTGGCACAGACATTGCCTATCTTTAGAGGAATAGACTCTTGCCAGAAATCTTCGTCTGCTGTCTTTTGAGGGCAGAGCTGTAGCATACTCTGGTGCAAATCCACTTCAAAGCCTTCTTTGTTGACAAAAGGAACGCAATGATGCAAAGACAAATACCATTCCAGGCTTTCGTCTTTTACTTTCCATCCCAAAGAAAACAGAGTCTCACAAGCATCGTGTATCTTGTTTCCTGGCACAAGGATGTCGAAATCATTCATGGGCCTTAGCCCATAATCTTTATAGAAGCATAGAACCAGAGGGACACCCTTTAGAATGAGCATATTTATCTTCTGGTTTTGAAATGCTTCCAAAACTTCCTGGACTCGATCAAAAAGCAGATGGTTTCTATACCAGGTAAGACGATAGATGCCTTTTAGCCTTTCGAGTGAAGGGTCTTTTAAACCTTGTTTTTGCAAGTTATGATAGACAAGAGGAAAAAGGCGATAGGATGCACCCTCGATTTGGTCAATATTTTCTTTTTTTTTCCACTCATCCCATGCTCGGAAGGATTCCTCCCCTTGTTCTAATGCAGATTTCAGCAATAGTTCCTGAGAAGATGTAGGAAGATATTGGATTTTATCTCTTCTCATGAATTTTTCTTTCGATCCATAGCTAACTTTAGCATTTTAAAGTAATCCTCATAAACCTTACGCTGGACAATTCCATAGTTTGTCTCATGCAAGCGTCTCATAGCTAAAAGTTCTGGAAGTACCGATATTTTTAAACCAATGTTTTTAGCTCTGCCATACCAATCCAAAAATTCTCCTGCTCTTAGCTCTGGATTGAAAAATCCTACTTTCGAAAGGCTTTCTTTTCGTATCATAAGTGTGCTGGCATGATAGCCTGGCATAATCTTAGAATCACAAACGAGCTTTGCTTTTGCTTCGGGGGATAGCTCAGGACTCAGGAATTGCTGAATCTGTCCAAAGACTATATCTAAGGATGTATCCATTTCAAATGCGTGGATTTGCAGGGAAAGCTTGTTTTCTGTCCAATAGTCGTCTGCATCTAAAAAAGCGATAAAATCGCCCTGAGCAGCTTTTATTCCTGCATTTCGTGTGGCACTTATGCCGCTGTTAGTTTGATAAATATACCTTAAACGATTCCCAAAGCTTTTCGCTATTTCTGCTGTCTTATCGGTTGATCCGTCGTCTAATACGATCAGGTCTAAGGCAAAATTTCCCTTTTGATCCAAGACGCTTTCTATAGCGCAGGCCAGATATTTTTCTGTATTATAAACAGGGATCACTACGCTGATAACAGGTTGTTTTAACATGGGTTATTGCTTATGATGGTTGAGGATTTTTCTTTTTATCCAAAAATTTTTTCAAAGAATGCAGCAAAAGCTCCCGCGCTGGTTTGCATTCGTTAGAAGCATTCTCTTTATGTATTCTACGATAGGAAAGGACTTCAGGCAAGATCGTTTTTTTTATTCCTTTGGCCTGAGCACGAATAAACCAGTCGGTGTCTTCTGCAACACGGTATTCTGGATTGAACAAACCTACTCTATGAAATGCCTCGGCTAAAATCAGCATAGCACTAGGCAAATAGCCAGGTTGAGGATTTTGGATTTGCTCTTCTTTAATCCACATCGGTATAGTGGCATCCTGCTCCAGAAAATTTTTTACCGTGCAAAGGCAACATTCTATTTCTGGGTTGCTTTGCAGATATTGCACCTGAAGGCTGATTTTATTTTCCGCCCATAGATCATCGGAATCCAGGAATGCAAGATAATGGCCTTTGGCCACTCCGATGCCTGTATTTCTTGCTCCTGAAGGCCCCTGGTTTTCTTGGTAAACATAATGAACCTGGGGATAGGAGCGGGCGATTTGCGCACTTTTGTCTGTAGATCCATCATCTACCACAATCACCTCTATGGGGGAATAGTCTTGCTTAAGGATACTTTCCAAAGCAAACCCAAGATATTTTTCCCGATTATAAACAGGAACAATAACGCTTACTAAAAGATTTTGCATATTATAAAATTATTATATTTGTGGCGGATTGCAATCCGCCACATTGTTTTTTAGCCTTTTGCCCATTCTTTTAGAGGAGAGAGAAGGGAGCAGGAAGGCAATTCTTTTTTCCAGAGATCACACAGATAGGCCAGAGGTTTTTTCAATGCGGGGAGTGGATCTGCGCCTGGTGTCATGGCAGCACATTCTTGTTTGAGCCAGCCCAAAACATCTTCTTTCTGAGCGAAGCGATTGTCTTTAAGCCCTTGTAAAAGAGCAGGTACTGTTTTTTTCTGGAAAGCCAGCTTGTTGTCCAGGTCTATTATATCGGGCAGCAAGAGTCCTGGTTCTTCCATAGAGCAGTCGAGCTTAGCTAGAATTTCATTATAGACTACCCTGGCTGTTTTTTCTGCCTGCTCTCTTACATGAGAAAGCAAAGCCTGGCCTTTTAGCATGCATTTTTCCCCATAAGGCAAAAGCTGGCAATAAAATTTCAGCTTAGGTTCTGTGCCAGAAGGTCTTATGGTGATAACAAAGGCATCCGTAAAAATCTGCAATACATTGCGAGGCAAACGATCTGTATCGCTGGCAAATGGGCCGAAGGTCTTTTCATCCCAATAATCGCTGGTTTTATTGACCTTGTAGCCACCAAAGGTTTGTGGTAGATTGGCACGAAGAGCTTCCATGATTTTCTTTTGTTTCAGCATCCCTTGCGCTCCGCTCATCATGATAGATCGGTTTACGTTATCATAACCGCCTAACTCTTCCAACATCTGGATATAATAGTCCAGCATATTTTTGCCTTGCTTATGGAGTTTCTGATACAGTGCTGCAAAATACATAGCAGCAGGAACAGAATCTTTGTCCTTGATGCTGGGAACCAGAAGAACGCCATGGCTTTCTTCCGTGGCTAAAACCAGGGTATCAGGAGAACACTGCACATGTTTATATTTTCCTTCTTTGGCCAAAGTCTTCAAAACATGAGCCATGTATTTGAAGCCCACCAGTAGATCATCCACGATGGAAGACTCACCTCGTTTTTCAACGATTTTTCCTAAGATCTTCGTTGTTACCAGAGTTTCCAGCACAAGTCCTTTTTTCTTGGGGCCATTAGGGTCAAGCATGAGAAAATAGCAGAGAATCGAGGCAATCTGGTTGCCATCCAAATGATACCAGGCACCATTGGCCAATTTGATTTCCACTCCGATTCTATCGGCATCAGGGTCGCTGGAAAGAACAATGCCAGCATTGTGCTTATCTGCAAAATCCCTGGCGGGCTTTGTAGAGTCGAATACCTCTGGGTTGGGTGCTTTGAAAGGAATGACAGCAAAGCTACCGTCTGGTTTTTGGTCAGGAGGTGTAAGATAAGGGAATCCTAGCTTTGTCAGCACTTCTCCGACTGTAGTAAGGCCACATCCACATAATGGTGTGTATACAATAGGAATTTCTGGATCGGGTTTATGCACATCGTTATAAAGGCGAATATAGGTATCGATATATTTTTGATGATATTCTGGCTCTATTTTCTTTATTTTTCCTTCAGAGAGTGCCTGGGCAAAAGGAATAAAGGAAACTTTAGAAACTTTATTCATGGCATCAGAAAGAATCTGATCGTATGGTGCTACAGGCTGGCTTCCATATTGATCGTACACTTTGATACCATTGTCATCAGGGGGATTATGGGATGCAGAGAGATTCACGCCTCCTACTGTCTTTAGCTCACTGATTAAAAAAGAGAGTTCTGGCGTACTCAGAACCGCTTTGTCATTTTCTGGATCGGCAAAATAGGCAGTAATCCCATTGCCAGCATAGATTTCACAAGCCAGCTTTGCCAGAGAGCGTGAAGAAACGCCTACTAGCGGATGGTCTTTTTCTAAAAAGGAATACACTTTTGCAATGTCATGGAACACTCTCACATCGTTCGCGACAACAACGGCCAGATTTTTTTCTTCAGGGAATAAGGACTTAATGTACTGGCAATGTCCCTGTACTGTCATGGCAACTGTAGTAGGATTCATGCGGTTAGGGCCATAGCCTACCTTTCCCCTTCTTCCCCCTGTACCAAAGGGAAGAATTTGCCAGAAGGCATCGAAAACCATGTCTAAATATTTTTCTTCTAAGTGTTTTGCTATTTTTTCAGGATAGGTATAAGGTAAGCGGCCACTCATCCATTCCCGAAGATTTTCTGCTGCCTTTTTTCCTGCGTTTGCATATTTTTTTTCTAAAAGCTCGCACATTGTATCCAAAGCTTTAGAATCTAGCATCTTTTTTAACCTTTCTTGAATTTTTACGATTTAAGTCACAGCCCTGATTGGCTGGCAATCAAGGGCAACGTCTATAGTCTCATTCCATGAGGAATCTCCGCGTTCTTGGCAATCACGATAATCCCTTCATCTACTTTGTAAAGGTTGGTTTCTGTGCCATCTTTTTTCCCTTCAGGAGAAATGTAGACATCGTTGCCAATGCGTGCATTTTTATCAATGATAGCATTTTTAATATAACAATTTTTTCCTATTCCCAAAGGAATTTTGTCTTTTGGTGTCTCGGCGCGATCATAATAATCAGCACCCATTGTAATAGAATCTTCTACAACAGACCCTTCTCCTATGGTCTGCCTTAAACCTATGAGAGAATGATAGATTCTGTGTCCTGAAACCATGCATCCATCCGAGAGTAAACATCTATTGAGTGTACAACAATTGATTTTAGACGCAGGCAAAAATCTCATGTGTGTATAGATTGGTGCGTTAGCATCATAAAAAGTGAATTCTGGCTCAGGCTCTGCCAGCTCCAGATTGGCTTCCCAAAAAGATCGCACAGTTCCTAAATCTTTCCAGTAGCCATCGAAAATATAGCTATAAACATTATATTGATTGATAGAAGCGGGAATAATGTGTTTGCCGAAATCGCTTTCCAGATTGCTTTCCAAGATTTCTTTGAGTATTTTCATATTGAATATATAAATACCCATGCTGGCGAGATAGCGTTCTTCTTTGCAATTAGGTGCTGCAAAGTCTTTAATATCAGCAGTTGGCCCAGGTTTTTCTTTGAATGCAGTTACTCTCTGGTCCTGAGAAATCTGCATGATCCCTAAGGCACTAGCCTCTTCTCTGTCAACAGGTTTGGTACAGATTGTTATGTCTGCTTTGCTTTGATTATGAAGTTTCACAACATCCTGGAAATCCAGACGATAGAGCTGATCGCCTGCTAGTATTACCGCCAATTCTGTATTTTGTTCTGAAAAATAGCGAAGATTCTGGCGGACAGCATCCGCCGTGCCCTGATACCACAAATCAGAGCCTGGAGTTTGTTGTGCAGCAAGAATTCGGATAAAATTGCGATGGAATACATCAAAGCGATAGGTTTCTGTAACATGATCGTGCAAAGAAACGCTGTTGAACTGAGTTAATAGAAATATTCTTCGTATATGACTATTAATGCAGTTGCTCATGGGTATGTCAACAAGTCGATATTTTCCGGCTACAGGAACTGCTGGCTTTGAGCGATATTTTGTCAAAGGCTGAAGACGTGTTCCTTGCCCTCCTCCTAAAATGATTCCAATTGCGTCCATATTTCCTGCCTCCAAAAGAATAAGGTTTTATGATAACAAAATTTGATGATTGTCTACCCTGTAGATGGTTCACATACCAGCCAGGGAAAAAGCAGATGAGAAAAGGAAATTATCTTTCCTGAAGCATTTCTTTTAAAGTTTTGTCGCATTTTATTTTTTTGAGATATTCTTGTATTCGTTTTCTGATGATTTCCATGTCTTCTGGTTTAATCTGGGATTCCATTTTTTTGAGATTTCTTTTTTCGCTTGGGCTTAGATAGCATTCCTGCGCATATTCCTGAAATGCGGCTTCATAGGCTTGCAGGTGGCGATCATATTCGTAAAAATAGCCGACTTGCTTTCTATAAGGGCTTTCCTGGAATTTTTTCATATAGCTTTCCCATAATGCAATACGATCAGGAATTGGAAGCGATTGCGCAACCTGGGTAGCATTAAAATAGGCTTGCCTTTCTTTAGCTTCTTCCTGATGAAAGACAGAACGAAATTTCCACAAAGCAGAATCCAGGTTTTTTTCGTCTGCTGTTGTTGTTATCTTTTTTAGAAAATCATAAAGCTGCGCTTTATCTTTTTCTGAAAACAAAGCAAATTTTTGCTGCTCATTTTCCCATAGAGCAGAAAGATGGTTCTCCCATTCCTGAGTATTATGAATTTTTTCCCAGGCGGAAAGCAATGTCTGCATGTCTATTTTATCCAGATCAGAGAGCATATAAAGCTGCTCCAACGGGACAATGCTATAATAGAATCCACAGCGAATAAGAATTTTTTGAGTTTCCTGGGCAATTTTCAAAGAAACATAAAACGAATCTTTTTTGATCTGGTATTGAAAATGTTCCTGAGCAACAGCATTATCATCTGCATGAATATTTAAGTCTAAAGACATAGCCCTCAAAGAAGGAATTCTGAAAGAAAAATTGACCTCCTTTAAAAGCTGTAGGGCATCCTGGTATTCAAATATATCGCTCCCTGCTGGGATTTCTATGCTATTTTTTATATCCTTATATTCCCTGAATCGGGCAAAAATAGGATAAGTTCCTGGTTTAATGGAAAAGCCTGTAGATACAGGCTGCTCATTCAGCTTAAAGATAATGGGCTGTATTGTACTGCCATAGCCTTTATGAATAATATGACTGGCAATTTTTCTAGGCAAGGCTGCAAAGTTCAGTTCCAGAATATATTTCCCTTTTTCGGGAATTTTGATTTTTTTACCATGCTCTTTGCAAAGGTAGCCAGGAAGTATTACAGATATCTGGTATTCACCAGGCGAAAGCTTGCCAGCGAATTCTACACTGGATGAATCCTTTGTCGCAAAGCAAAGCAGTTGCATTTTAGGATATTGAGCAGGTGGAAAAATATCATATTTTGACTGAACTTCTACAAAAATCTCTTCTTTTTGTGCTGTCTCTAAATGACTATCTTTAGGCATAAAGAGAATCGAATACAAAGTTAAAAATACAGTACAAAATGCTAAAATCGCGATTATTATATAAGCTATTTTATTAGGCGATATAGAATTGCCTTTTGGACTGGAATCCATAGTTTTCAGATTTTGAATGAATATTTTTTCGCTATAGGAAGGGAAGCTAGCTCCGCTTTTAGGAGGAGCGACCCGGATGCTTTCTTCTGTTTTGATGGCAAAGACTCTGGTCGAACTGGCAGAAGCACATTCCAACTCTACATTGCAGATTGCATCCAACAATTGATCATCAGTAAGAAAGCGTTTATCGCGATCTTTTTCGATCATGGTAGACACCAACCATTGGAGGCTTGCGGGGACTGGCTTTCCCAGAGCTTCAGAAATAGCCATAGGCGGATTGCTCAGTGCCTTGATCATCTCTAAAAAATTGCGGGCCTGGTAGGGAAGCCGCCCCGTGATCATTTCGTATAGCACGATTCCTAAAGAATACTGGTCTGCGCGAAGATCAATGTCAGGCTCATTTTCTTGCAGCTCTTTTTCATACCATTTCATTTGTTCAGGGGGTGCATAGAGATATGTTCCTACCATGGACTGGCTTTGCGTGATGGCTACCCCTTTTTGCATTTTAGCAATTCCAAAATCTGCAATTTTCAAGCTTCGGTAGTTGCGATTAAAAAGAAGATTATCAGGCTTAATATCCCGATGTATCCATCCTTGTTCATGCGCATAAACAAGAGCATCCGCTATTTGGTGTATCAACCGCAGAGTAACATTGATGGGCAACCTTCCGTATTCCTGCAAATAGCTTTTTAAAGAGCCACCTTCCAAATATTCCATAACATAGTATAGAGTTGGAGTTTCTCCAAATTTCCCTCTATGATGAATTGTCACGATATTAGGATGGCATAGCGTCGCCATGGCGGCAATTTCTGCTTCAAAGCGACAGCATTCTTCTGTGCTAAAGTCAAAAGCAGGCAAAAGCTTGATTGCCACCTCACGGTTCAGAGAAATTTGGTGGGCTATAAAAACTGTCCCCATACCTCCTTTCCCTAGAAAAGAAAGGATCTGATAGTCATTCTCCAAAACCTTACCAATGAATGGATGTTGCTCTGGCATAGCTCCTCCCTGAAAGTTATCTGCAAATAAATATCATCCATTTAACAAAATTGTAGATTGATTGTAAAGAAAAATTGCTTATTTTTGCTTTACAGCTATCGCTGGTTTTGCTTTCTTCTATAGAAAATTCAAAGCTACTTCCAATCCCTGGTTTGGAGCAGAGCTGATATGAACCTCCCCTCCAATTTGTTCTAGTATTTCATGAACTAAAAACAGTCCAAGGCCAAGTCCTGGTAAATTTCCAGAGAAGCTTTTTTCGATTTGGACAAAGCGATCTCCCAGTCTCTCTAATTCTTCCTGGGGAATTCCAGGGCCATTGTCTTTTATCTTCAGCTCTTTTCCTGGAGCAAGACGAGAAAGAGAGATAGAGACTCGTAAATTTTCTTTGGGACAATATTTAAAAGAATTTTCCAAAATCTCCATTAACACCATTTCCAGATATTTGTTTTCCATGGGGATGCTCAGTGTTTCCGAAAAGTTCACCCACTGTATGGATTCTCTGTTTAAGCCTATGTTAGAAGCAATGGTATATACCATCTTCTGAATTTCCATACCAGATGTAGGTGTAGGGCGAATATTCTCTTTATGGCTGAGAATTTCGGTTATTTCTAAAATTCGATTAAATATCTGGTATATACGCTGAGACCCAATCTGAAGGGTTTTAAATATCTGGAGAGTATCCTGAGAAAATTTTTCTTCTTCCAGCTCTATCTGCTCTAATAAAGAAAGAGAACCCATAAAAATAGTACATGCACTCCGAAATTTATGGGAAATCAAATGAATAAACTGGTCTTTTCGTTTTTCTTCTCTAATTTTTCTGGATACATCTTTAAAGGCTACAAAATAGCCTTTTTCCTGATTTACAGACAGAGACATCAGGAACATTTTTCCTAGAAGAATCAATTCTTCACCTTGTTTTGTTTCACTTCTCTGGAGCTGAAAAGAAAGAGGGAAAGAATAGGTAAGAGAGTTCCACTCTATATCAGGCTCCATTTTAAAGTATTCTTTGAATACTTGAAAAAGGTTCTTCTGGGATTGTTTTTTTAAAAAGAAAAGATGCTCTGCTACTTCATTCCATTGCTCTATTTTTCCATTTTGGTCAGTAATAATCATAGCTTCGCAAGCATGTTTCATGGCAAGCTCAAATTTTTCTTTCTCATTCAACTGATCCCTGTAATACTGCATTTTGAGCAAAGAACCAATCCGCAGAACCAATTCCAGATTATCGAAAGGTTTAGAGAGAAAATCATCGCATCCTGCTGTAATACCACGAATACGGCTGGACTTATCGTTTAAAGCAGTAATGATGATAATAGGTGTAAGCCTGGTTTTTTTTGCACTTCGAAATTTACGGCATAACTCGAACCCATCCATATCAGGCAAGGCTACATCCAGGATAATCATATCAAGGTCAGACTGCCCTGCAATTTCTAATGCTTCCTGTCCATTACAAGCAGGTAAAACAGGATGCCCTAGAGTGGAAAGCAGACCATCTAGCGTTGCTCTGCTTTCAGAATCATGATCAACAATAAGAACGATGGATTGTTTAATTTTTTCCATAATGGAAACTTCTGCTTTTAATCACAAGGAATTTCATGGTGCTTTGTCTGATAAACCCATTTTACATAAGATTGATTTGCATCTGCCACGTTCAATTCTACGATCTCAGGAACTTCATAAGGATGAAGAGTCTTAAGCCTCTCATACAAATGTGGTATATTTTCTTTGCTGATTTTAATGAGCATGGTATCTTCATGCTCTTCGCACAAACGTCCTTGCCAGTAATAAAAACTTTTCACTCCAGGGATGATGTTTACACAAGATGCTATTTTTTCGATTACAAGTGTTTTCGCTATATCTTCTGCTTTATTTAATGGGCAATTGCATAAAACTACACGCATTTTTTACTCCTTGCTATCTTTGAAATAGACTATGTATTTCTTGGGCCAAAGTATAGTATTTTTTTTCCAGAATACGAAGTGGTATACCTTTTTGGAATTCTTCTAATAGAGCGTTATAATCCTCCAGATATTTGTCCAAAATACGATAATTTCCAGAATTTTTTAGATTTTTCAGATGCCCTGTTGCTCTCCTATGAGATTCTAAAAGTCCTAGCCTGTTTTTATATAGGCTTTTTACTATATTTTCATGCTCTACCTGCCAGGCTATATAACTTTCCTGATCGGACATCATTATTTTGTTGCCATTTCCCAGAGGAAGGGCATCTAAAGGAGACAGACTGCTACGATAGACAATTTTTTCAGAATGTGTGTTCACAACATTAGAGCTGTTACAGGCTACAATCCATAAAAAAAATATTAATGCCCATCTTTGTAACGACTGTTTTTTTTTCACTCTTTTTCTCCAGGAGAAACCTTGTAAACATAAATATTTTTTTTCTTCCCAGGAAAAATTTTCATTAGCTTTCCCAATTCTGGATATACAGCGTCCTCTTTTAATATTATCCACTCTGCATGGATTTCCTTTGCTATCTCTAGCCACTGATTGGGAAGGGCATCTTTTAAAACCGCTGGAGAAGTATAGACTTTAGAAGATAGTCCCGCATAGAAAAGCAATCTACTGTCGTTTGTTATAAAAATTTTTCCAGGTATATTCTTCTGCGCCCAATTTCCAGCTTCTTTAAGATTGCTTTGGTCAGAATTCCTTAGAACAATTTTAAAAAAAGGGATGCTAAGCAAAAATAGGAGTAAAATACAAAAAATATATTTATATTTTTTGGGTGCAATTCTCTTTTTCTCAAGCTGGATCTGAAGTTTATCCCAAAGGAAAAAAAAGCCTGGCCCTGACCATAGATACAAAAGTACACTTGCAGGCATTAGATATCTTGTGCTGAGATAGTTTTCTCTTACCAAGAAAAGATAAGGAAGAGAAAGCAATAGCAGCATCCATGAAACAAGAGATGCTGTATGTTGATCCTTTTCATAGCATATTTGCCTGTACAAACCTATAAAACCCAGAAAAAACATTACGGCAAAAGCACAGTCTACCCATGTGTCTATCAATCCAATGAAATATATAAGCAGAAAATAGTTTTGGGTTATCTTGAGCAAATTGGCATTAAGATCTGCTCCTCGGAAATTTTTTTCTTCCTGACTAAGCTTTGTAAGAATTTTGTGAAAAGTGATTTCATTATAATAATTTTTAGTTTCCCTGATTGCACTTGTAATATGATAAAACCGTTTTACTTTTGTTAGCTGGCTATATGGGGTAAAGACCTCTATAAACATAAAAAAAATAAGGCTAAAAAGGAAAATAATACTAATCCATTTTTTATGAAAATTGCTTGATTGCATACCTTTATATACAAGAAATAAAAGATACACAATCAACAACACAAGCCCTTCTAATCTACAAAGTAAAGCGAGGAAAAGGCTCAATAAAGCCCCGATATGATATCTTATTTTAACTTTCTTTTTAAACCAGCAGAAATTGCAAAAAAAAGACATCATAAACAAAACAAATATATGATCTCGAGAAATATAAGAAGATGTCAGTTGAAAAGTAGGAGACAATGCCATGAACAAAGAAGATATAAAACCTATTTTTTCTCCAAAAATTTCTCTTGCTAAAAAATAAAAAAGAATCAAAGTAAAAAAAAATGATGCCATAGATATAATTTGGCCAGATAATACATAATCATCAATAAATATATTAATGCAAAGTATTAAAAATGGAGTAAAAGGTATATCTCTTTCAGAAAATGTCGTTCCCCAAGTATCTTTAAAAAGATGCTTAGCCATTTCCAGGTAATATGTGCCATCCTTGTTCATGATGGGATCTTTGAAAAAGCAAAAAAGCATCAAAATGCTACCAATACATAACACTAAAGTAAGCTGAATCTTATAATTCAAAGATAAAAAATTTTTATTGCCTTCCATAGCTTTCTTTACTCCGATTCTTTTTGATTTTCTTTTTCCTGGCCTTCATCAGGAGTACTTTCCAGCGATATATTATCTGCCTTCAAGAAAGCATCTTGTGTTGTGAATTTATTGAGATCGAATAGCACCTCTGCCATGCTTTGATATCTTTCCTCAGGATTTTTTTTCAGCATACGCAAGATGATATTATCGAGTTGATAAGGCACTTGCTTATTGACCTGCCTCATCTTTGTAATGACCCCTTTGAGCTGTTGCTGTAAAATCGCTTTATCGGAACTAGCCTTTATGTGGCTTCTGCCACTGAAAAGTTCATAAAAAGTAGCCCCTAGCGCAAAAATATCCGTACGATAGTCAGGCCTTTTTCTTTGAATCTGTTCAGGTGCCATGTATAATGGAGTTCCTTCTCGTGTTCTTTTCTTAAAAAAAGAGAAGAAATTCACTTTTTCTGCAATCGACAGGTCTATCAATCTCACATCACCCAAAGGATTTACCAAAATATTTTCAGGCTTGAGATCTTTGTGAATAATTTTTTTGCTGTGCAGGTATTTCATACCCTCTAAAACTTTACGAAAAATCCCAATCCCCTTCTCCATGATTAAAGGGGATTTCTGTAAAATCAAAGTTTTTAGCGTTTCGCTTTCAAAATATTCCATCTCCATCGCAGGTTTAGGTGCCTGGGAAATTTTTCCATAAACCCGCACGATATAAGGGTGGTTTAGTTTGGAAAGCAGGCTGACTTCATAAGAAAATTGCATTTGTGATTTTATAGAGGATGCTGCTTCTGTATTGAGAATCTTAATCGCTACCCATTGACGGTCTGTGGCTCTTCTAGCCAAATAAACAGCACCAAATCCGCCTTGTTTGATTAGTTTTTCAATAATATAGCCTTGAATAAATAGACTGCTCATATTTTCATTCCCAAATAATTCGCTTTTCCTAAAATTTTTGTTATCATCAGAAAATCGTGAAATAGAAAAATTTTATTTCATGGGCCCAGGGCATTGCCATAGGCGATATATATAGGCCTTTCAGTCCAAAAATATTTTTTTTAACAGTTACAGTCCATAAAGACCATTTTTTTAAGTAAAAATAATATGCAAAAGTATTCTTCAGAACATCTTCACGTTTTATACCAAGACGAAGCGATTCTGATTATTTATAAACCATCAGGTTTGCTTTGTCATCCTGTAGGGCATTACCAGGGTGATACTCTTTTAGCAAGAGTTCAATACTATTTTGGTACAGAGGCAAGATTAGTCCATCGCCTGGATCAATGGACATCGGGTGTTATGATTATCGCTCGCAATATGCAGGTTTCTCAACTGCTTTATGAACAATTTTCTCGCCGTAAAATACAAAAAGAATATCTGGCATTGGTTTATGGATGTTTTCCTTATCAAGAAGGCACTATCAGCAGCCCTTTAATGCCAGACAAAAGTCCTGATTCTATTATCAAAATTAAAATGAAAATCGCTCCTGATGGACTTCCTTGTCTTACAAAATATGAATTGATCAAAAAATCAGAGCATTATAGCCTGCTCAAATTGATACCTTATACAGGACGCAAACACCAAATCAGAGTGCATCTTGCCTCTTTAGGGCACTCTATTCTTGGTGACCCATTGTATCGATATGAAGGACTGCCTTTTCTATGGGAATACTATTTTTTAAGAAAATCTCCCTGGACATCGCCCGTTAAAGGTCTTGCCCTTCATGCCTGGAAAATTTCATTACAGCATCCCATCACAAAAGAGCCTTTGCTATTTTATGCTGATCCACCCGAAGACTGGAAAAGCTATCTTGCCGATGCTTTTTGATGCCATTCCCAGGCTGTGCCTATGATTTCTTCCAGTTTATACTGGATATCCCATTTCAATATCTCTTTGGCTTTAAGGGAGCTACTAACCAGAGAAGCAGGATCGCCTTTTCTTCTCCCCGCATTCATGGTTTTTATTCCCTTTTTGGTAATTTTTTGTATTGTTTCTACTACTTCGAGAACAGAATAGCCTGATTCACTGCCAAGATTAAAACTGTCGCTCATACCTCCATGAAAAAGGTATTCTAGTGCCAGGATATGAGCATTAGCAAGATCATTCACATGAATATAATCTCGAATGCATGTTCCATCTTTTGTATTATAGTCTACCCCAAAAATATTCAGATGGGGGCGATACCCTAATGCTACATCCAGAGCTATAGGGATTAGATGAGTTTCAGGGTTGTGCTTTTCCCCGATTTCTCCTTCTGGATCAGCACCAGCGGCATTGAAGTATCTCAAAGATACATATTGTAACCCGTATGCCCTATTATAATCGCTAAGTGCTTTTTCGATAAAAAGCTGAGAGGTACCATAAGGATTGATAGGATTTTGAGGGTGACTTTCTAATAAAGGCAAATGAACAGGCTCACCATAGGTTGCACAGGTAGAAGAAAAGATGATTTTTGAAACATCGAATTCCCTCATTACCCGAAGCAAATTTAAGGTATTGGCCATGTTGTTTATATAATATTTTTCAGGATTTTCGTAAGACTCACCAATATAAGTATAGCCAGCAAAATGTATTACAGAAGAAATAGAATATTTCTGAAATACTAATCGAAGTTGCTGTATATCTGCCATATCGCCTAAAACAAAATCTCCCCATTTCGCAAAAATCCGATGTCCATAAACCAAATTATCAAAAATTACGGTTTTATACCCTTTTTTATGGAGCTGCTTATTGGTATGACTTCCTATATAGCCAGCTCCTCCTGTAATAAGAATCGTTTCTGTCTCCTGCATATTTTATAGCCCATTCATGGTAATCATTATCTAAAGGGTACGAAATAGAATTAAAAAATCCAGATAGATTGATACCTATATTCCGCAGCTTGTAAGTGAACTTTTTCGATTTTTAAAGAGAA
>CALKWO010000295.1 GCA_938003875.1 uncultured bacterium | reverse complement strand
CAAACGAATGGTTATCCGATTTTATTGGCTTTGATCAAATTTTGGACCGATGCCCAGGAATCCATAGAAAAATTCGATTTTGTTATTGAACGCAATCCTGGTTCTTATTTATATTTTTGCAGAGTACTCAGCTATCTTGCTTTAGGAAATAAGGAAAAAGCCTGGGAAGATTTTCAAAAGATCAGGAAAGAATACGCTGTAAAAAATCCCTGGATAGATTGTATGATCTATTCTCTGGCGTTCTTGCAGTTTCAAGGCAATAACTTCAAACAGCAGTATGCTTTTCTGGACTCTTTTGCTCTTGCCATCCTTGCGTTAAAAGCTTCTTATCCTATGGAAGAGAGGATGTCTCAATTTTATGATAAAATGTGGGACGAACCCAATACAGACAAAGCTGCTTCTTCCATGTTAGGTATGGTAGGAAGGAATAATCTTCTATAAAGCTCAATCTACCACTTCTCCGAGAAGACGAATTTGTTCCTTCTTTACAAAAAAACATAGAAGCCAGGATAAAATCATAATCCCCTAACACGGACAAACCGTAATCAAAAAGAAAAAAATTTACCGCAGAGGCGCAGAGGACGATGGTATTCTCACTGCTGAAGAGCTGGCGGCTATAAACCTGAAAGGTATGGACCTTCTGACGCTCTCTGCCTGCGAAACAGGAGTAGGGGCTAGCGTATCAGGCCAGGGAATTTCTGGCTTACGCATGGCAGCCCAGGTCGCTGGTGTTCGATCCATGCTCATCAGCCTTTGGAAGGTGGACGATGCTGGAACTCAAGCCTTCATGGAAGCCTTTTACAAGAGATTATGGCAAGAAAAAAAAGGTAAAAGCCAGTCTCTCAGAGAAACCAGGATTGAATGGATACAGAAGTTCAATCTGGGGCTGCGTGGGAAACATGATGAAGATATCTACAACATCAGGGTTTGGTCAGCCTTTATCCTATCGGGCGAGAAATAGAAAAAATTTCGAGTTCGATCTACGAAAAGAATAAAAATATTTTTCGAGCCTATATTTTTGAGGGATACCACAAAATTTGCTAAAATATGGATTTTTTTATTGTAAACAATATTATAGTATTTTATAATAATATATCATTATACTACTATTTTAAAGGTTTTTATATGATTATAGACATAGGTAAAACAATAAAAAAAACTTATTACTTTTCAGAGCCACTGATCAAAAAATTTGAAAAAATGACTCGGAAGCGAGAGAGAAGCAAGGTCATCTCTCAGATGATTCAGGAATGGATTTCTGAGCGAGAGAAACAAAGGCTGAGAGAGGAAATCATTCAAGGCTGCCATGAAATGAGTGATGTTTATTTAGAGATAGAAAAAGAACATCATCCTCTGGAAGAAGAAGTGGAGAGAATGCTCTATGAAGATTAAAAGAGGAGATATTGTTTTGGTGCGTTTAGACCCAACAGAAGGCTCTGAACAGCGAGGGGAGAGGCCTTCTGTTGTCCTCTCTCCTGACATTATTAATGAAAACAGTCCGGTGGTAATCGTTGCTGCTATTACTTCTAAAAAAATAGACAAAATATATCCGTTTGAAGTCTTTTTGGAGCCTTCTGAGTGTTCTCTGAAGGAGAAGTCCAAAGCATTGTTGCTTCATATCCGCTCTATAGACAAAAAGCGCATTTTAAAAAAGTATGGAACACTATCTGTTGCTACTATGGAAAAGATCAATGAGGCTTTATCCATCGCAATAGGTTTAAAAGAATTATAGATTTTGCAGAGTGTTACGATATGTATGTCTTTCTCTATACAGCCCAAATATGAGTCTACAAATCATTGCTATCAAAGTAATTATTGCTTGCAATATATGACATTAAAATACAAGTTTTATCAAGATATAGTGGATTGCATAACACAAGAACAATAGGAACGACTTCTTTCATTTGTCTTGAAGAAAGGAGAATCTTAAGCTTGAGTTATTGGGTGGAAACTAAATATCAGAATATTTTACGATAATATATTTACAAAATGGTTTTGGGAATAGTAAAATGATGAATCAAAGAGTTGAATCATTTTGTTTCCTTTATCATAGAGGACTCTCTATCATGTCACAATGCCAAAAAAATTTTAAAGCAAATTTGATCGCTTTATCATCAGAACAATCTATTCCTTCAAAAATCGAAATCAATAAAGAAAATTTTACTATTGGGAAGCTGTCCAAAAATGATTGCTGCATATCCTTGCCTCATGTTTCTTCTTCTCATGCTTTAATACAGTTCGATTCTGCTAAGAATGCTTTTGTCTTAACCGATTTAAATAGCACCAATGGGACATATCTGCGCGGAGAAAAGTTAGTTCCAAACACTATAAATGTGATTCATCATAAAGACATCGTTATATTTGGCAAAATTTCCATGCAATTTTTATATGAGATTCCTGCGCCTCCGACAGGTTGTTCCGCTCCTTTATCTAAGGGGCTTGGTATCAATAAAAATATTCAGCCAGGCTTAATCATAAGAGGAAGCGGGGAGAATGTATATCGCATGGAAAGTCTCTTTAATCAAGGCGGAATGGGGACGCTATATAAGGCAACATCTTTAAACGATCAACAGCTTGTTGTAGTGAAATTTTTACCTTCTGAAGATGCTACAGATAAAAAGAATATCTTTCGCTTTCTGACAGAAGCCAGTACAGTCGTTGAGCTGGAACATGAAAATATAGTCAGAGGGTTATCAGCAGTTGCCAAAATAAATAGACATAAATAGAAATAAATAGCTTAT
>CALKWO010000294.1 GCA_938003875.1 uncultured bacterium | reverse complement strand
TTAAAAAGATTCGATTCAGTTAGTCTCTATTGGCAAAAGACGCAGGGATTGCGCTAAAGGTCGTCTTTCCCGAATAGATCGTCATTTTCGGCGCAACCCTGCGGCTACAAATCATTGCAATGTAAGTGATTATTGCTTAACACGTATGACGCTCACGTTTTTCTGACTATAGAAGCTTGTGCAGGCTAAGCTGTGCTATGTAATAGCACTGCTTCAGCCTGAGGTAAAAAACTAACTTTTTTTATTACGCTCATTATCCGTTTCTTAGAACAAAGTAGGCCTGGTTAAACTGGGCTTTGTTTTCAAATTTTAATTCATGCATTTTTTTTACGAATTCTTTGGCTTCGGGGGTTTTATCGCTAGAAAATTTACCAGCGTCTACAACCCAAAATTTTTTGCCGTCTTTGTTGGTGATTTCATAAATAAAGACATCTGTAATATTCTGCGTCTTAAGATACTCTTGTATTTTGACACATTGTCCATGATAATAGGGACGATGGTCCAAAGCGATGAGTCGTAGGCTATGATATTTTTCCTTCTTAGGCTCAATCTTAGGAGGCTCAATCTTGGGAGCTTCTATTTTAAGAGGCATTTTTTCTTCTTTTTCTGCATCAGGTTTTACTTCCTTTTTTTCTGGGGTAGGAGACGGTGCAACAGCAGGAGCAGGCTGAGCTGCTGGGTCAGGCTCTTTGATTATATTTTTTTCTAAAGTTGTAATCTTTACTGTGTTGGCTGTCATGACAACATCTTTAGGCGTGTTGCTGGGAGGTAAATCCGAGTGCTTAACCAAAGGAGGATAAGCGGGGACTTCGTCTTTTACTGTAGAGGATTGGCATCCTAAAAGGATAAAAGCAAAAAAGATAAAGCAAAAAATTTTTACAGGCATATTAGACTCCTAGATTTTTTTTTTGTTTTTTTCTTGGGAATTGTACAAAGGCACAACCAAAATTTCGCCAGGTCGCAGCTCTCGCCTTTTGCGTAGCTGCTTTCTGTTTGCTAAAAAAATTTTAGACCATTCCTGCGGGTTTTGATAGTAGAGAGAGGCCAGGCTACGAAGTGTATCGCCTTTTTTAACTGTATGATATATTACCAAAGGTCGTTCCTGGGATAGAATCATCCAGGTAGCAAGAAGGCATAAAGATAAAATAAATAAAAACAATCCATACAGAAATATAGGAGCCTCTTTTTTGGGCTTATTTACCATATATAAGCTCAATTTTCTTGTAGTTTTGTTGGCATTTTCTGTATTCATATTGTTTCCCATGCTATCATGAACTAAAAGTTTTTTTCCTGCTACTTGCGATGATCTCTAATTTTTAGAATATTGTAGCCAAAACGAAGGTCTACTTCTCTATTTTGCTGGATACTGGCTTGTTCTGAAAGAAAAGGAATCAGCTTGTGCAAATTTTTTTCTTGTTGTGAAAGACTAACATACAAAGGATCTGTGATATTCCCCCAGATAATTCTCATGTTATTTCTTAAAACCATGACCAATATTTTAGAAGGGCATTTGGGAAAAGATTCTATGCTGAGCCTTTGAACAGAAAGTTTCTGCCAGATTCCTTTATTAGAAAGAAAAGAAAGTACCATCAAAGTACGATGAAGCGCAGCGTCTTTACAAGAATAGCCTGCAGAGGGAATTTCTTCCTCAATTCCAGCAATTACAGGTAAAGTAACATCTTTTAGATTTGTATAAACTACAGGTAAAAAAACGCCATCTTCTCCTATCAGGTAATATTTTTCATTAAAATTTACAAAAGCTACAGGTTTTCGCAACGACAATGTTGATAAAATAATGTTTGGATATTTTGCTGTTACCTGTTTTACTTTTTTTACCCAGGGATTACGCTGGTAGGCTTCCACAATTTTATTCACAAGGCCAGGTTCAAAAATAGTTTTTACGTTGGATAAAAGTATTGGTGCTATTTCTTGGGTGAAGGGAAGCAACCACTCTGGAAGTTTTTTTATCTTTAAGCATTGCTCATGGATTTGAAAGCATTTCATGCTTTTTACCTGATTTTCTATATAGCATATACTATACACCAAAAAGCATAAAAAAATCAAAGAAAAAAGCATGAATCGCCAATATTGTTTTTGGGGGTGTTTTTTTTGAGATTGGAGCTTTTTCCAATATAGCTCTATCCAGGAAGAATTCAACAGATGGAAATTTTTTTTGCTTTCCATACCCAAAATTTTATCTACGGCTTGCCCAAGGTGCCAAATGTAAATCCTTGACCCTGCAAATGGTAAGCTGCGTGCCCTCTCTTAAACAATCAGGATCGCTTCCCAATATATCGATATTCACTTCAATGATATCGGGAACAGGGACTCCATATTTTTTGCTGATAGAAGATACTGTATCTTTTTTGGCAACAGTGTGAGTTACGACTTTGCCAGCAATAGGAGTAGTGATTTCTGATTTTATGCTATTGTTTTTGGCGATTTTGGTGCTTTTGTTTTTCACTCTGACATTTCCACCAGGCGTTCCTTCAAATTCAAGAGATGGTTTGCTTGGTTTTCTCATGATATTGTTTTTGGTAGCGACTTCGGTGTTTTTAGCAATATCGAAATTGTCTTTTGATTCTAATTTTTGTATATCAGGGACTATAATTTCTTGTCCGATTTTTAATTGATTTGGTCTAACAAAAGAATCATTTTGATTTCTTTTGAAGATTGATTTAGCATAACGAACCGTTTTGTAGTATTTTATAGAAATTTTTTCTAAAGTATCTCCTGCCTCTACAATATGGACTAATTCCTGAGATTCTGTTTTTTCCTGTTTGGGTTTATCTAATTCTGCTGGAGCAGGCAGTTTATCTTTTTTGTCTAAGCATATAAGATTTTTTGTGTCACTAAGATTTTGTACAGCAAGATTGATAGGAAGCTTCTCAGGTATTGAAGATTCCTTCTCTGGCGTATTAGGAGAAGGTTTCGTATTTTCTACTAAAGTTTCGGGAGAAACTATCTCGGCATTGTTTGTCTTCTCTTTATTGTTTTCTTTTGCTATCTCTTCGCTTTTTGTGTTTTTAATAAAAAACATAGATACAATCACCACAACGATCAGCAGTATCACGATAGTACGTGTAACAAGTACAATCGTGCCGTCATTATTGGTTCTTGATGTATGAGCAGTCATCCCTCTCATAGAACTCATAATTAGTACTCCTTAAATTTTTATTTTTGCTCTTGGATCCCAAATAGCCTATCCAACAAGCGATAAATTTTCTACTTTTGTTTCAGGAAAAATATCTACAGAAGAAAGCTCCTGAGATACCTGGCAAATACTCCCTGCACCAAGAGTTATCACCGCATCCCCAGGTTGAAGATTTTTTTTCAAAAATTCTTCTATTTTTTCTAGGCTGCCGCCTATATATCTTGCTTTCTGTCCTTTTTGGCAAATTTTTTCCACTAAAACTTCAGAATGGATTTTCTGGCGAATTTCCATGCTGTCTCTTGCATAATAAATGTCTGCTACTAAGACTTCATCCGCTAAAGAAAATGCCTGGGCGAATTCTTCCAGAAGATGTAAGGTACGGCTAGCTTGATGAGGCTGGAACACTGCCCATATTTTAGAAAAGTTTTTATAATCTTTTAAAGCACTTAAAGCCGCTTTGATTTCTGTTGGATGATGTGCATAATCGTCTATAATGGTAACAGGCTCCTGGGATAAAACTTCAAATCTCCTTTTTACGCCCTGGTATTTTGCGATGCCATTTCGTAAAATTTCATAAGGAATCCCCAAATGATAGCCTACAGCAATAGCTGCCAGAGCATTAGAAACATTATGCTTTCCTGGTAAAGATATTTCGAAGTTTCCTCTATCCTCACCCTGGAAGGTAACTCTGAAATGATATTTACCATCCATTCTATGGATGTCCCAAGCCTGCCAATCGGCTTTTTTGTAAATGCTGTAAGTCTGTATCTGGCAAAGCAAATCGCTCGCAACATAAGGATATGCAGATTCTTCTACAACCAACAAACCATGGCATGGCAGAAGCTGGCAGAAATCATGAAAAGAACTACGTATTTCTTCGAGGTCTTTATAATAGTCCAGGTGGTCTGCTTCAATATTCGTGATAATAGCGATTTCAGAAAATAGCTTTAAAAAAGAACGGTCATACTCGCATGCTTCTGCAACGAAAAAATCGCCTTTTCCAGAATGAGAATTGCTATCAAACTGGCGAACAATCGCACCAACGACAAAGGAAGGGTCAAAGCCTGCTTTATTCAATAGATAGGAAACCATTCCGCTTGTCGTACTCTTCCCATGGGTACCTGCAACAGAGATACCTCTTTTCTGGCTTATAAGATAGCCCAGAATATCAGAATATTTCCAGACAGGAAGATTTAGCTTGCGTGCTTGCTGTAATTCTGGATTTTCTTCTTTGATCGCAGCAGAAATAACCACAAGATTCGTACAATCAGAGATATTTTCTTGGCTATGCCCTGGGAAGATAACAGCACCTCTTTTTATTAAATCACTAGAATTTTTAGCAGGATTCAAATCGGAACCAGTGATAAAAATTCCTGAAGTCATCAGAAGAGAAGCCGCAGCACTCATCCCAATACCTTCTATTCCTATAAAATGAGCATGTTTTATATTCAGATCCATTTGATATCCCTTCTTACAAGCAATAATTTCTTTTTTCTAGTAAATCATAAATATCACAGACTATATCTCTTGCAGCAAAAGGCTTTGCAAGAGAGAGAGAGGCCGAAGACATTAAAGATATTTTTTCTTTGCCTAAAACCAGTTCCTCTACTTTGCTCGCAAGAAGTTCTCCTGTCAACTCTGCTTCACGAATGACTAACGAAGCTTTTGCTTTCTCCATAGCCAGGGCATTGGCTTCCTGATGACCATCTGCAGAACGAGCAAAAGGAACAAGAATAGAAGGCATACCCATTGCAGTAATTTCTGATAAAGTACTCCCTCCTGATCTTGAAACCACTATATCTGATGCAAGATAAAGTTCTTCCATATTTTGATAAAAAGGATATACCTGGTAAGCCAAACCATTCTTTTGATATTCCTTTTCTATCAGAGCTGCATCTTTTCCGCATAAATGAATGAATTTTATTTTGTTTTTTAAACCAACCAAAAAAGGCAATGCTTTAACAAGTGCTTCATTGATGCACTGGGCACCTAAACTTCCACCCATCACCAGAATGGTGGTGGATTTTTTGTCTGCTGTATTCTTGGATTTTCCTTGAAGGTTAGAAAATCGGATTGGTATGCCCAGAGGTCTTACTTTTGCCCCTGATACTCCCTGAATTTCTCCTGATGTATAAATCCTTTCGCAATCTTTAGATAGATATTTTACTGCTTTTCCTGCAATTCTATTGGCTTCCAGAAGTACTAAAGGGATATTGTATTTTTGGGATACATAGCCTGCACTAAAAGCTCCATATCCTCCTAAACCAACCACTAAATCAGGTTTGCATCTTCGGAAAGCATGAAAGGTTTTATGCCACCCCAAAAAAAATCTGCAAAAAAAATCGCAGTACTTTGTGTAGCTTTTTGGTAAAGACCGCATAGGATTCATGGTAAAAGAAAAATGGGTAGACGATAGAATCATCTTGTCTACAGAAGTACCAGGCACAAAAAAATGGATTTTTGTTTCAGGATTTTTTTCTTGGAATGCTTTTGCTAAAGCAATCCCCGGGAAAAGATGCCCGCCTGTTCCTCCCCCAGCCATAAGTATAGAAAAGTTTTTTTCTAATGCCATGTTTATATCCATCAGAATCTTTTTGCTAAAAGTATATCTTTGCAATTTTTATATCACAAAGCATACATATATAAATAAAATTTCAATAAACATATATAATTTCTATTTGCAGTATACTTAGTCTAATTTTTTTGTCAATACATATTTTTATTTTTTTATTTTTTTATTTTTATTTTAGGAAAGTAATTTAAAGGATAGGAGTTAGGAAAAATTTTTGGATTTTTGATAATGAAGAATTTTGAAAAAAATGTATGATGGGTCTTGGTAAAGACGCAGGGATTGCGCTAGCGTTCGGCTTTTGAGCAGACACGACTTTTTCGGCGCAACCCTGCGGCTACAATCTATTTCAAAAGATGATCAATATAGGCTACGATCATCGGTCACTGTCACTTGGATTAATGCCATCATGGCTATTGCTCGCTGTCTTCTGATTCATCGAAATCGGTTTCATCGAAATCGGTTTCATCGAAATCGGTTTCATCGAAATCGGTTTCATCGAAATCGGTTTCATCTATTTCCTCGGAATCTTTTGGCAAAGGTTTTTCCTTGCTTTTAGCAGGCTTGTTTTTTGTGGAGACTTTTTCTTCTAGCTCTTCTAGCTCGTCAAGTTCTTCTCCCTGCTGTTTTTTCAATTGTTTCAATTCATTGAGATCTCTGCGTTTGCGTTTTTTGAATAGCAATTTTATTGGGACTTCAGGGAAGCCTAAATTTTCCCTGATTCCTGCTGCCAGATAGCGTCGATAGTAGTCGCTAAAGAGTGTAGGGTCGTTTACAAAAAACAGAAAAGTAGGAGGAAGAATGCTAGTTTGGGTAGAGTAAAGCACTTTGGGAGGTTTTGTTCCATGAGTGGGTTTGGCCTCTTTTTCCATGAGCTTTTTGATAACTCTGTTTAGCTCACCTGTATTGATCCTTTGGCTTGCCTGCTTATATATATTCCTTGCGACATCTAGGGTTGCATAGACTTTTTTTCCTGTCTTGGCCGTGATAAAGCTAATAGGCGCATAGTATAAACCTGGCAGAGTTTTACTGATATATTTTTCATAAGCCTCTGGGGAAATCTTTTTTGCCAGATCCCATTTGTTGATGCAAATAATGACAGGTTTGTATTCTTCCAGGATATAGCTTGCCAGCTCTTTGTCTACTCTGGCAATATCAGCGGTAGCATCTAGCAGAAAAAGAACGACATCAGCTCTTCGAATAGAGCGTTGTGATCTATGCTGGCTATAAAATTCTATGTTAGTGTTGACGGATTTTTTTCTTTTGATCCCTGCTGTATCTATGGCTATAAATACCATTCCATCTTTTTCGAAATACACATCTACAGAATCTCTGGTTGTTCCAGGGACTTCCGAGACAATCATCCTATCTTCTTGGGCAAGATAGTTGATTAATGTAGATTTCCCAGAATTCGGTTTTCCAACGACAGCGATTTTCATGGATATTTCATTGTATCCATGATCGGGAAAATCCTCCATTCTTTCTCTAAGTTTATCTTTTAAATCGCGGATTCCCAATCTTTCTATAGCAGATACGCAAATAGGTTCGGAAAAACCTAGCTTGCGGAATTTATCTTTTTCCAGCTCCAAAGCAGGATAGTCTGTTTTGTTAGCGACGAGAATGACTTTATCTGCATATTCTCTCAACATATCTGCTACTGTCTGGTCCAGGGGCATGATGCCTTCTTTTATATCGACCATAAACAGAATGATTGTTGCTTTTTGAATAGCAATTTTCACCTGATTCAGAACATAAGATTCCAAATTTTGTTCATCTACTAATCCCACTCCTCCTGTATCAAGAAGCTCAAAATATTTACCTTCTATATTGCCAACGGTGCTGATTCTATCTCTCGTTACTCCGCTTGTAGGATCAACGATGGCGACTTTTCTTTGGACAATAAGGTTGAAAAGAGTGGACTTGCCTACATTGGGTCGTCCACAAATGGCGATTACGGGTAATTGCATAAAATTGATACTCTCATAAATAAAAGGCTCTACCTTGAAGTAGAGCCTTTTTCATCTAAATAATTAGGAAAGGAATTCTATTTTCTTCTGGGAAGAGAAATAAATCTGAATCCATTTCTTGTTTGTACATACATTAAAATATGAAATTTATTTTTGTCTAATGCTTCTTTGGCTTCTTTGGTGTTTTTGATCCTGGCTCGATTGATTTCCACCACAACGTCTCCTGGCTGGAGTCCGTAGCGTGCGGCAATACTCTCTGGTTTGACTTCAGTAATGACTACACCCTGCTTAGCACGTATCTGATATTTTTTGGCTATTTCAGGCGTGAGATCTTGGATTTCCAGACCCAGTTCATCAATTTTTTCACCACTAGAAACACCGTCTTCTGCTGTCTCGGAAGTCGCTTTGGAAAGATCTCCAATCATGACTTCCAGATTCATTTGTTTGTCTTGTCTGAAAACAGCCAGGCGCACTTTTCTGCCAATTTCTGTACTGGCGACAAGATTCCTCAACTGGTTGGGATTTTCTACAGGAATCCCATCATAGCCTAAAATGATGTCGCCTTGTATCAGGCCAGCCTTTTCTGCAGGGCTATCTTTCATGACTTCGGAAACCAGGGCACCTTCGTTTTTGTTAAGATTAAAGCCTTTTGCAAGATCAGGGGTGATTTCCTGAATCTTGACTCCCAACCATCCTCTTGTTACCTTGCCAGATCGAATGAGCTGGTTCATGACAGCTCTTGCCATATTGATAGGAACTGCGAAACCAATTCCTATGTTTCCCCCTGTCCTGCTGGCGATAGCGGTGTTGATCCCAATGACTTCACCACGTAAATTGACCAGCGGGCCTCCAGAATTACCAGGATTAATGGAAGCATCGGTCTGAATAAAATCTTCATATTCCGCTACTCCGACATTAGCCCTACCTTTGGCACTGATGATGCCTGCGGTTACAGTTTGCTGCAAGCCAAAAGGGTTCCCAATAGCTAAAACCCATTCCCCAACAACAACAGATTCGGAATCGCCTAAGGGTGCGATAGGTAAATCGGCATCCTTGGCTTCGATTTTGATTACGGCAATATCGGTTTTTTCATCTGCGCCTACGATCTTGGCTTCAAATTCTCTTTTGTCGCTCATCTTGACAACAATTTCATCCGCATCGCGGACAACATGATTATTGCTGATGATATGGCCTTGTTTATCGATGATAACACCAGAGCCTAACCCTCTCTGCTCATATTCTCTTTTTTTCTTGGGAGTAGGGAAAGGAGATCTTTCACCGAAAAAACGGCGGAAAAAATCATCGTTGAAAAAATCTGCATTAGGATCGTCTGTGCCTTGTATTTTCTTTATTACAGAAATATGGACAACAGCAGGGGTAACATTGCGTGCTACTTCTGCAAAAACGCGAGATTGCGCATCGAGATTTTTGATAATACGCTGAAACTCTTCATTTTTTTCCTGAGAGAATAAAGAAAAAGACAGAGCGAAAAGTAAAACTACGAGGCAAATAGTACATTTTTTTTCCATACTTTTTTTCTCCTAAAGAAATGATATTCCACTACGGCCTATTCTAACATTTTCTGGAGTCACAATCTTATTTTAAAATGCCTATAAATAGCAAAGCCTGCTCTTAGCAAATTGTTCCTGTGCCAGATGAGCAGTGCTATGGTAATAGCATCTGCTTCAGCAGGCGGTATTCAGCATTATTTTTTTTTATAGACTATACATACCAGATTCTGTTAGAAGCAGCACTACGGATATTTTTTTCCTTTTTATATTTTTTCCTTAGCAAAAGCCATGCCATTGATAGATATGAATGATATTGGGATTCCATATCGCTCTTCTATGCCAAAATGACGTAAAAAGGGGACAGGATGTGTTAAAATTAAGCTACACTTTCCTGGGCTTTCTCTGGAGTTTGTATCCTTTGAGCAGGTACTCCACCCCATAGTTCTCCTGGCCCTATTCTTGTTTTTGGCATAACAAGGGAGTTGGCAAGAACCTTTGCTTTTTCTCCAATTTCTACATCTCCCATGACAGTCGCCTTCATGCCTATGGTTGCTCCTTTGCCTATTTTGACAGGGGCAATAATGAGAAATCCGCCTGCTGCATAATGGCAAATGATGGTAGCAGAACCACCGATGGTAACTTTATCGCCCAGTTCCATCAGGCATGGATCGGAAATATTGGTGGTATTGATCATGGCACCTCTTCCGATTTTCATCCCCATCATACGATAAAAGAAGATGTTGAAAGGAGTAGGAGTGATAAAATGGAGGAAGGTGAACCTTACCAGATAGGTAAGTGCATTGTGGATATACCAGGGAATGGTTCCTAGTGAATAATAGATACCTCTCCAGGGTTTTAGCCTCAAAGGAAAAAGAAAATTGAACAAAGGAACAATCAAGATCAGGCTGAAACCATACAAAAGGTATCCTGCACTAATGCCAGTTCCTATTGCGCTATAGCGTAAAAAGAGAGGCCAGGCTTGCGTGCTTTCTAAAATATAAAGAAATAGATAAACGCCAGGAGACAGAGCGATTCCCATGCAAATCGCACCAATGGCATACACAACCAAAAGAGCTAAAACATGAAAAACGACACGGAATCGGCGCATAAATATTTCTGCCCATCCAGCGATTCCACTATAGGAAGAATCTTTGGAATCAATATCCTCTCTTTTTACCTGAAGGGATTTTTCTGTCATAAAACCATTTTCTCCAATATAATAACCAGGGGCGTTGCCCCTGATTAACTTATTTCTGTACTGGTACATCCTTAGCACAACGGAATCCGATATACTGGAACGGTTCTGATCCTCGTCTTCCTAAAGAGGTAAAAAGTTGCAGTCTGAACCAGAGATGCTGGAAAGACCCGCCTTTTACTACGTTGAGTTTGCGGTTGCTGCCAGGTACAGTATAAACACCCTGGCACCATTCGGAAACATTGCCTGCCATGCCCACGATTCCAAAAGGAGACATGTCTTTCATGAAGGCATTGACAGGTGCAGCTTCTTCGTAGCCATCTTTAGGCTCGCTTATTTGACGAAAGTTAGTGAAAAAAAGTTTGCCTGATTGTGCAGGTTCTTCACCCCAAGGGAAAATTTTTCCTTCTTTGCCTCTTGCAGCATATTCCCATTCCTGAGCAGTAGGAAGACGTTTCCCCGCCCATTTGCTATAGGCTTCTGCTTCATAGTATGTGATATTCGTCATGGGGAAATTTTCTTCCTCAGGAGAAGGCAATTGCCATCCAGAAGGCTGAGTGCGCCAATCGCGCCATTTTCGGCCTTCTTCGCTCCAAAATTCATCTAGCTTGTAGCCACCGCTCTGGATAAAAACAGCAAAATCTTTGCGAGTCACTTCATATTTGTCCAGATAAAAATCCCCAATGTTGGCTTCCTGGAGTGGGAATTCTGGATCTTTTTCACTACCCAGATTTACTTTATCTCCTGGGATATAAACCATTTCTTTAGGGCAATGCAAAACGGAAGCATTTTCTTTTAAGAAAGTTTGTGCTTTTTCGTGTTCAGGCCAAAACTGATTTGCCATTTGCATACAGGTGTATGTAAGCTCTGGCTGTGAATACTCATAGTATCTTTTGCCTAATTCATAGCAAAATTCGCCCAAAGACTGGCGCAAAATTTTATGAGAGTTCGCATCTACTTGCTTGAGGATTTCCTCAGAACGCTCTTGTGCTTTCTTTACGATCTGCTCCATAGCGTCTTTCAATATTTTGGCCTTGATTTCCTCTACAATCTTTTCTATAGGAATTTCAGGGGCTTTCTTCTCTTCGTCTTTTTCTTTTGGTTTTACCACTTCACCATCTTTGGTTGGTAAAGGGCCAAACAAAAGTTCGCTTTGGAAAAGCTTATGAATTTTTTCTCCGACTTCCATCATTCCTCTACGCATTTCGGAAGCACTCAGGCTGATCTGTCTTACGGTATCGAGCTGAGAAGTTTCCAGATTCTGCACCCTGGATTTAAGAGAATTGACAGAATTGTCCAGGTTGAGACTTCTATTCGCCGTTTCTTGCTTGATGCTTACAAGAGCAGTCTGGTTTTGTGTATTTTTTTCTGCCAGCTTTTCCATATCCTCTTGGATGCTTTTATGAAGTGCTTTTCTAGCTGTTTCTGCTTCTGCTTTTAAAGACCCAAGAGAATCCTTCATTTTTTTCTCAAAGTTTATTATAGTTTCTTGTATCTCTTCGCTTTTCTGTTTGACGCTATCCAAAGAAGCTTGCAAAGTAAGGCTTTTCTTGCTATGTTCTACATCTACAAGTTTGAGGTTTTTTACATCCTCTTCCCATGTTTTTGCCATCTGTCTGGATGCGTTTTCCGTCTCGTTTTTAAACTTCAGAAGGTTTTCCTGGCATTTTTGATCTAGCGATTTAATGCTTTCCATCAATTCATCGCTTCTTTGTTTCATGCTTTCCAGAGAAGCGTTCACTGCCAGCATTCTTTTGCTGTATTCAATATCTGCCAGCTTTAGTGCCTTGAGCTCTTCTTCCAATTTTTGGATATTTTTTTCCTGATACAAGAATTTTTCTTTTGCATTTTCATTGGCAAGTTCCAAATTGGTATTTTTTTTTGCTTGCTCTATATCTGTTTTTTTGAGTTCCTGAACCTTGCTTTCAAATTCTTTAGCCTTGCTTTCCAACTGTGTTGTTTGTTGTAAAATCTGTGTTATATCTTTCTCCTGCTTCTCTGTCTTTTTCAACACATTCTGGATCTGCTCTTTAAGCAGACTGTCCTCTTTTGTCAGCAATACCTGTTGCTGTTTGAGATTTTGAACCTCTCCATTGAGATTGGAATCTGCTTGCTTTAAAGAGGCTATATTGGTTTTCAGGTCTTCTCCTAAACTGCTTACTTCATTCAGCCTGGTTTCCATCTGGAATGCTTTATCTTTGAGAATTCCCAGAGATTTTTCCATAGCAACATTTTTTTCTTTGGTGTTGCTTATCTCCTGACTATGGGCATTTTGCCTGTCTCTTAATCCCTGGATCATCTGAGCATAGGAAATATTATCCGAAGTAGCAGGGCAAAGAACATTCAGCTTTTGCAAATTGCCGACGCATTCTTGTATTTTCGTCTCTACGAGAGGCATCTGGCTTTCCAGTGTTTTAAGCCTGCTATTCATAGGAACGACATGCTTTTCCTGAAGTTCTTTTTGTTGCTTTTCCCAATCGCCAGGTAGTTTCTGCAATTGAGATAGGTCTTCTTTCATGGCTTTGGTTTCTTCTTTTATTTTCCCCATGTCCTGCGTCAGGTTCTGGATATTTTGTGCAAGCCCTTCAATAGCAAGAAGCTTTTTATCCATAGCCTTTTCTTTGTCATCCAAAGCTTGCATTTTTTTCTCATAGAGCTGAGAAAATCTTTCGCTTATATTTTTTTCCAAAAGAGCCATCTTTTCTTCCATGGCTTTTTGGCTTTTTTGTTGCTCCTGTACTAAAGTTTCTTTGAACTGGGCTTCCAGAGAAGAAACCTTTTGCAATTGGCTCTGAATATCCCGCAAAGCATTTCCCATGCTCTCTTCTTTGCTTTTGAGAAAGGCCGCATTCTTATTCTCTATTGCCTGGATATGCTCTTGCAACTGGGATTTACTTTTTTCAATGCCAGAAGCTATCTTTTGATCCAGTCCTTCGGGAATTTGCTCCCATTCTTTCATTTTTTGCTCTAAGGATCTTAACTTTTTTTCCTGCTCTCGTATCAAAGAGGCATTCATATTAGTCTGGCTCAACTTGGCCTTGGTTTTTTCCAGATTGTCCAAAGCACCCTCTATTTCCTTCAGACGTGATTCCCATACCTGAGCAGGGGCGGCATATCTCATCATGCGTATGCCTTCTGTATTATCGCTTTCTTCCTCTTTCCAGGGATAAGCTCCAATATCGCTTTTTACCTTTTGAGCTAATTTCCACATCCTTGCCGTTGGTATGAACCAGCCAATATTTTTGGCGTATGCCCTGGCTTCTGCTATGGAAATTCCCAAGACTGCCTGGAATTCTTGGTTGATAGGAGGGCTGCTGTCTTTCCAGGTTCTGGGAGCATAGTCGCCCTGCTGGTTTTTAAAACGATTTAAATCTTTCAAATTTTCCTGATCCCACAAAGAAACCTTCCTGTATCCATCCAATTGGATAAAGGTAAAGTAATCCTGGTTGGTAATTACATCAGTAGAAAGATAAAAAGATCCTACTCTTACTCCATCCACATCACCTGATGGAACAAAAAAAACATCCTGGGATTGTATAAAAGAAAGAGCAAGAAGCAAAAAACAAATCCAAAATATTGTAATATAATTATTTTTCATCTACCTTTGCCTCCGCATGAAACTACTTAGCTATGATAGAATCACCATCTTTCAGGGTTTCATCGTATTGAGCTACGATAGTGTCTCCTTCGCTAAGACCTTCTTTGATGACCACAAAATTTTCTGTCTTATTTCCTGTTTGTACATTTTTTCTAAATGCTTTACCTTCTTTTATCATGAAGACAAAGCCATTGGATAAAGATTGCTGAGGTATAACAAGAGAGGAAGATTTTTGAGAATAGGTGAAAGATACTTCCCTGTTTTGGTCTATTTTAGAATCGTTGTCTTCCAGCAAAACTTCCAGAGAAATATAGCCAGGATCTTTTTCTTCGACCTTGGAGATTATAGCATCCCCTTTTTGGTCTTCCTGGGACAAAGATAAAGTATCTCCTTGTTTCCAATCTAAAGCTTCTTTTTTAGGAATAGAGAAATGCGCATGAAATGCAGATGTGTATTCCAAAATACAAAGTGCAGCTCCAGACTGGATTTCCTGATTTTCCTGTACTTTCCATTCTTTGATGATTCCTTTGTCTGGAGAAAGTATAGCGATGGTCGCTTTCTGAAATTCCTGTTCCTTTTTGGCAATTTCATTGGGGAGGCTTTTGAGCCTTGCCTGCTGGCTTCTTAGCTCATTTACCAAATTTTTCTTCTTGTTGAAAATAGGGCCATAGCCTTTCATGGCTACAGGATTTTCTTTTTTGATTCTTTCCATTTGTTGTTTATAGAGATCATTGGGACTTTGCCTGAAGCGGTTCTGGAAGTCCAGATATTGAGCTATGACAGGATTTTCCTGCAAATATTTTTTATCTTCTGCCTGAATGACTTTATAGGCAGCCTTATTGGCTTCAAAAGCAGTATTCAAAGTCTGTTGTTCGTTTTGAAGCTGAGAAATTTCTTTTTTTATACTTTCTGGAAATGCCAGAGAAGCTATACTTTGATCCTTTTCTATCCCTGTTTCTGTCTGAGCAAGATTTACGATTCTGCCGCTTTCCTGTGCATAGATAATCTGTGTTTTAGGTTTCAGGTATTCTTTTGGTGTATAGCTGTTCCATACTTCTTTCGGAGAAACACGATATACTGCTACTTCTTTTTGCCCATAGAGTAAACTTTTCAGAATTTCAGGGAAAAGCAGCGAAGCCACTGAGCCAAAAGCCAATACGAGAGCGGCAATTCCACCAGCGATTTTCCATGTCTGGCCTTTGTTGGAGGAGATAGGGAAATCCTTTTCTTCAAAGTCTTCGGATACACCGATGATATCCTCTTCTTCTTCTACTTCGCCTTTAGAAATGGTAATTTCGTCATCATGGTAATGTGATTCTTTTATGGAGCTATCTTCGTGCTCTGGGAACAGTTCTTCTACTTCTTTATCGCCTGGCAGTTTGTTGTCTTTAATATCGAAAAGAAGCTCTCCTGTGTCCATGAGATCATCTCCTCCGATATTTTCAAATTCCAGCTCATCTGTTCCTTCTTTTTCCGTAACATCCTGATCATCAAAGGAAAAGAGACTTTCTTTTTCTTTGGAAAGATTCAATAAAGGAGAAGTCCTTTCTATCCCCTTGAAAGAAGAGGCCGATGCGGATTCTTGATCGTCTTTTCTTTTTTTCCAATCCTGGGAAAAAAGATTTTGCTTTTCTACTACTTCTTCTTCCTCCTCCAGATCCTCCATATCGTCTACAATCTCGATTTCCTCTCTGTCATGAACTGCGATAGTAGGCTGCTCCATCTTGCTAAATCTCAGAGTGTCTACGTCTTTTTTTAAAAATTTTATCTGGCCGCCTTGCGAATAAGCCTTGATTTCGCCATCTTCAATCAGACGATTCAGTTCATCTTTTTCAACTTGAAGTTCTCTTAATACTTCATCGAATGAATAAAAAACTTCCTGTCCCATGAAGTTCCCCTAATATAAATTCCCTCGTAAAATTAGACTCTTGCGAAAATACGCAAACAATTTTAATACTAGGAAAAATTTTTTTCAGGTAATTTAACAATATCACGTGTAAACCTACGTTCCGCAGCTTCTAAGGAAAGAATTTTGATTTTTTTAGGTTGTTTTTTA
>CALKWO010000293.1 GCA_938003875.1 uncultured bacterium | reverse complement strand
TGGAATCATATAAATTATTATTTTTTATTGGGTTGTGACTTTTCGGATAGGCTCTAATTAGCAAGTATTTATCTTTCAAGAATACTGTAATATATGATTTTTAGAAGATGGATATTTATTTTTTTCTAAGTGCCTTAGATAAAGTATCAAAATATATGAAAGATATAGAAACAGAAGATGAAAAGAGAAAAAAAATTGAATTACAATTGCATAAAATAGACTTAGAGATTGGTACTATAGAAAAAGATATAGAAAAAAGTATAAAAAAAAGAAAAACGACAAAAATTGGCATTGAAATAGATCCTGCGCTTGGTGAATACGACAAAATACTAAATAATTATAATAAACTATTGGATGGAAAAAGAAAGTCAATTGACGAATTGACTCAATTGCCCAAAAGAGCTTTTAAATATTTGGTTAGTTATAAAGATAGTATTTTGGTAGCTATACAAAAAATGATTGATGGAAATGTAAGAGAAATAGGTGTTTTTAATGAAAAAAATATAATAACTTACGTAGTTAATGCTATTGATATTTTTTATGATTTTTTAAAGCGGGGGTTTGTTGGAGACCCAAAAGATATTCCTACACTCCCATTTGAGCAAACTAATGTTTTAAAAATCTTATTATTTAAACCTTCGCATGTAATATCATATTTTATAGATTGGTTTTCTGGCGGCTATGGCTATTCTCACGTTGCTTTTGACATTGGAGAAAGAAAAGATAATAAAGTTGTCATAGAAGAAGCTGTTAATGGAGGAGTTCAACGAACATATCTCGCAAGTTATAAAATTCAGCCATGTAGTGTAGATTTAACGCCATATGTAGATCAAAGTAAAGTAGAAAGAATAAATGATATAAGATTGTGTCTTAAAGAAAAAATAGGGCATCCATATGATTATTTCGAAATCTTAGGTATGACGTTGGATATACCATGCTTAGACATAAAAAAATGGGAAGTCTGTTCTGGTCTTGGTTGGTCATGTTTAGATGAATTACGCGGGAAAATTTTAGATAAATATGTGTCTCCTAATGAATCATTAGAATGCCTTATGAGGGTACATCAAGGTAAAGTTTTTATAAGCCCAAATGTTTGGGCAGAATTTTTTGGGTTGCCTCAAAAAGGGACAGCAGGTTATTGATAATTAATCTCTGGCTGGTTAATTGTAGCGACCTGATAACGAAAACCGTCACGCCAGATAACGTGATTTCATTTCAACCCACATTAGTCCGATAAAACGTTCCTTTTTTCAAACTTTAAACTTTAAGTACCACAGCCTATTAGCCAAGCCATTTGTCAAATGCTTTAGCAAGGTCGCCAGTCAGTTTTCCCATTGTTTTTTTGCTTACATCAGAAAGAGGCACTTCAATAAAGTCCTCTCCTGAAACATAAGAAGTTCTTTTTAGCCCAGTATCTTGAAAATTGGGATGATTATTTTCAATCAGAAAATCTCTTCCCAAATGATATAAATCCATAGCTGAAGATATGCGGGCGAATTTTACATAACCAGACTTTAAAATTTCAATCACGACACAAGGACGTTTATCTGTGCATAGTCTGTAAATCGTCTGAACTATGTATATTTCCTTAGGCTGTGGATTCATCTTTTTTCTCTTTCTTCCCAAAATTCTTCGTAATCTGGCTCGGGAGGAAGAGGGCAATCCATTTTTGCTAAATCTTTAGGTCCAAGTACAGGTCGTCCTTTAAATGTCTTGATTTTTTCTTTTCTAAAGCTTTGCACTATCTCCAATAATTGCCCAAAATATAGCTCTGGAATTTCTTCAATTTCTTTAAGTAAAAGCTCTTTTGTACTCATAGTATTCCTTTCTAAACATGCTAATACCTCTAGTGTATTTCTAATGAGTAAAAAAATGATATATTGTAAGATAAATAAATTATACCAAATTCCCTTATTGTAGCTATAGAAAAATTTTAGAATGGGAAAAATAAAAGATTGTATTCTTTTTCCCATTCTAAACATTCATTTTGAATGTTTAGAATGCAATTCTTTGAAAGAAATCTTCCAATATCATGGACAAGAAAGAGTTGGAAAACTTGGATTTTCCAAGTTTTGAATGAATATCTAAATATTCATCTTGAATGTTTTGGATGCCATTTTTGCTCTAATCTATTGAAAGAAATGAGTTTGGAAAACATTCATTTTGGATGTTTTTCTTTTCTCTTGTTCCCTTTTCTTTCCATTCAAAACATTCGTTTTGAATGTTTTGAATGCAATTCTTTGAAAGAAATCTTCCAATATCATGGGCAAGAAGGGGTTGGAAAACTTGGATTTTCCAAGTTTTGAATGAATATCTAAACATTCATCTTGAATGTTTTGGATGCAATTTTTGCTCTAATCTCTTGCAGAAAAAGATATTGGAAAACATTCATTTTGAATGTTTTGCTTTTGTCTTTTTCCCTTTGCTTTCCATTCAAAACATTCGTTTTGAATGTTTTGAATGCAGTTCTTTGAAAGAAATCTTCCAATATCATGGGCAAGAAAGGGTTGGAAAACTTGGATTTTCCAAGTTTTGAATGAATATCTAAACATTCATCTTGAATGTTTTGGATGCAATTTTTGCTCTAATCTCTTGCAGAAAAAGATATTGGAAAACATTCATTTTGAATGTTTTGCTTTTGTCTTTTTCCCTTTGCTTTCCATTCAAAACATTCAAAACGAATGTTTTGAATGCAGTTCTTTGAAAGAAATCTTTCAATATCATGGGCAAGAAAGGGTTGGAAAACTTGGATTTTCCAAGTTTTGGTAACCCATTTCCCATAATATATTTGAATAAAATCTTACTTTTTTTTAACATTTTATTATTGCATTAAATCATTAGCATCATTATAACCCTTTGCAAAAGAAAGGGTTGGAAAACTTGGATTTTCCAAGTTTTGATCGGATATATCTATTCTTTCTATAGAAAGGGTATTTTGTGAATGAGATTGTGCTTCTGGAAAGTAAAACTTTGAGAGAGCATTATTGTAGCACAGAGGAATATCTTGGAGTTCTTGATAAAGCAGGCCAGTTGAAAACTTTGCCAGGGACAGCATGGGCCACAAAAGAACAGGTTGCCGAATTTTACCAGATACCCATAGGAACAATAGATTGGGTGATAAAAAATAACAAAGATGAACTTCAATCAGATGGTTATAAAATATTGGGGAAAAAAGAATTGGAAAACTTGGATATTCCAAGTTTAGAAATTCCCAATAGGGGTCTTGCTATCCTTCCTCGCAGAGCAGTGTTGCGGGTAGGGCTTCTCCTCAGAGATTCTGATATTGCGAAAGATGTGAGAAACTATTTGCTGGATATAGAGGAAAATGTAAAAAACATCGCTGAGTATCAGACGCAAAATAAGCTGGTGATTATGGCAGAGCATCTGGGTTTTCTGGCACAGGAGCAGGCCCGCCATGCTCAGGAAATCAAGAGCCAGGCAGCTCAACTGGCTGAAAGCTCAGACCAGTTCCTCATCCAGACCAGGATGATAAAAGCGATTGTAACCGAAATCAATACAGCAAGAGAACGTATAGGAAAGCTGGAAAATAAGGTAGATCAAAAACTAGAAAACTATGAAAGCAGGCTTCATGCTCTGGAAGCCAGGAAAGTTCGATTCAACCAAGAGCCTGTTTATATCTCGACAGAGCAAAGAGAAACTCTTCAAGCTCTGGTGAAAGCCAGCGGAAAGCATCCCAAAACGATTTGGAGCAAATTCAATAAAAGATTCGATATTACTCGCTATCGCTTTTTGGAAAAATGCAGGTTTCAGGAAGGGCTGGATTGGCTCAAAAACTACTGTTCCTGATAGTCCCCTGCTCCTGATAGTATCGGGAGCAGAAGAAAGCTTTATTTATCTTGCTTTTCGGGTAACTGTGACCATTGTTGCAGGGATTCTATGTCTTGCTGTTGGATCAGGCGTTTTTCCATAAAACGATCTATATGAGGGAGTTTGCTGAGGTTAAAATAAGAATCTATCGCAAACTGAGGGATTTTGAAAAATTTTTGCTGAGTATAGTAAGTGCCTGATGCCTTTCTTCCCAATACTGCCAGCCTATGATACATGGATGCAAAAATAAAAAAAGGCAAGCGAAACAGGCTTAAAAGGCATGCCGATAAAAAGTACAAAAGTTCAATCAAAAGGCAGGGCAGTGCCAGTACTATCACAAAAAAATCAGAATCCAGATTTTTGAGCCTGTAATCCCCTAACTTTTTTCTTTTAGCAAGTATATTGCCTACCACGGAATCTTTCCAGAATCCCAGAAAATTTTTAACCCGTAAGAAATATTTAGTCAGAGCCGGGCGATCTATTTCGATATAAGCAAAGAGTATCTCATCCAGGCTGGAAATTACAGGAAAATACACATCCACCATCTTCTCGATTTCTTTTGGGGTAAAATAAGGGTGCAGGAATTTTATGGCCGTTTTGAAGGCGTCTCTGCTATTGCTAAAAAGGCTGAAATCGCAAACCCGATTTTCATCATCCAGATAGGACATAAGTTCGGCCATATCTCGCCCTTTGCCTTCATAGGAAAGAGCTAAGGGTAAATCGGAGTGGATAAACCGCTGTGCATCTCCATAGGTAATATTCTCCGATAATTTCTGTATTCTTGCTTTTTTCTGTAAACGATTGAATTGAAGTCTTTGGAAAAAGGCTTGTGCCAGTTCTTTTTCTTCTCCTTTCATTCCATTTGCAATGCAACACATAGCAAGGGCTTTATATAAATTCTCACATGCTTTCAGAAAAAAATTCAGAATGAATTTTTCCTGATACCTGTTTTTATTTTTCCGGTAAAGAAATGTAAAATTCCTACACTTCTCTAAGTAGATTTTTTTCATAGCCAGGAAAAATTTTTCGAATTCATTAGATTTTTTAGTGCTACCGGTATTATCCTCTACATCTAATGGGCAAACTTCTGGATTATCGAAGGCATACCTCATGATTGTCTCCAGTTCATAAAAAGCCTGCAAAGCATCAGGCGTAATCAATGCTCCTGGATTTTTGGTCATATCTCGCAAAGCTTCATTGAACTGATCGAAAGGAGTTAGCGAACTTCCAGCTTCTTGCCTTCTATGAAAAACAGATACCTTGATCGCCGTTTGTTCAAAGTGTTTTTGCCGGTTCTTTTTATTCCCGCTGTTGAGATAGCTCTGGATTTCATTCAGAGAATCCAGCATCTCAGAAACGTTTATTTGTATTTTGCTATCTGCTATCCTTTCTAAAACCTCCAGGCGTGCCAGGGCTACCATAAATTTTGTCTGGCTGATTTCTTTTCCTTTTTCTTCCCCCAAGAGTCGAAACCCGCCCCAGAATGAAAAATCATGGAGGTCTTTTTTGCTTCCACTATAAAAGGGGTTGTAAATTTTTTCGCCACATTTGGCCAGGGGGATAATCTGCAATGCTATTTTTTCTTTCATCGCTTGCCAGACATGATGATGTGGATCATGGCGGATACTTTTTTGCAATTCGATCAGCCTTTTCTTCTTTTCGATAAAATTTTTTGCCTCTTCAGAATTCTTTATATCTCGGATATTTATAACAGATAACCAGGGGAACATCCCAAAAATGGCCTGGTTGTATTGATCTGTTTCTTCCTTCAAAGATTCCGCAAGCACTCTTTTGAAATCCAGCAAATTGCTTTCCACAGAAGGAAAGAAAGCCTGAAAATATCTCATAATTTTTTCTTCGAATCTTTGGGGTTGAAAACAGTGCTGAAGAATTTTCAGCTTTTTGCTTATCAGGGTTTCAGCATCCTTTTCCAGGATTACCGATGCCACAGCAAGATAGTTTTCGAGGGATCCGCTTTCTATATCGCCAAATGCCAGCCGAATCACCTTCTCTATCTGGACTCGTTCTTGCTCAAAAGCTTGCATATTTCCTCCTGTTTCTTTTAAATAGTGTTTTTTAATGAAAAAATATTCATAAAACAGATCTTTTTCTTCTATAAGTACTATTCCCGCTTTAAGGCAAAAAAAGTTCTATTTTTTGAGTATAGAGAAAATCTTTTTTTATCATGGCAAAAATAGAATCCCGCAATCCCAATAGTCTCTAACCTATCAATGCTGCAAGCATGACCAAGGAATAAAAATTTTTTTTTATCCTCTATTTAATGAATTTATTTTCATTCTGTTAAGTTGTATCAAAACCAAACCTCTGCTTTGCAGAAAAATGAAAGGAAAACGCTATGACAATGCAAAAATTACAACCCATTAATCAGGCTTGCGTACAAGGAGAAACAGGGAGCAAAAGGCGAGGAACAAAAGAAAAAAGAATCTCCCAAAATCCTCAACCTCTCCTGATGCCTCCCTTAGAAGAACAAGAGTCACAAATAAGCGATGATGCTGAAGAAGGTCTGCTTTCTGAGGATCTCATTGTCCCAAAATATAAAATTATTCAACCGAGTTGCAGGATTGAAGGCGCAAAAGAAGGGATGTTTTACAATACGCTGACACTCGAACAAAAAGATAGTCTGGAAAACATCGTGTTTTTGAGCCGTAAAAATGGAAGAGTCATGTTTCCCAGCGGAGACTTTTCTGGTGCCAGACAGTGCTATTCTTATGATGGAATAGCTCCAGAGCGAGAGGCTGTTATCAAAGAGACAGGAGCAGAACCGCCCGCTCCTTGCTGCGTTATAAACGACAATGGGCAGAAAAAAATCGTCTGCCCTTTTGCAATATGGCCCGATACTCCTGCGGAAAATGGAAGCCGTTCTCCCAGATGCAAACAAACCATCAATTTCTTATGTGTGGATGAATTTTTGAGCCCCTTTTTCCTGATTTTTCATGGTGCAAGCATACCAACGATTAAAAACTTTCTTGGATCCATTTACCTGCAAAAAAGGCAGGCAATGATACAAAGAAAAGAACTCCATCTCAGGAGTTTCAGTATTACCATGAAGCTCAAACTGCACATCAATGACCGTGGAAAATTCTATTTACCGATGTTTGAAAAGGTAGAAGAAATTGTAGATCCCATGCGTATTCATGCACTTCATCAGTGCTTTGATTCTCTCCGTAACAGAACGATTTCTGAAACCCTGGAATCAGAGAGCAAATCAGAAACAATAGAAACTGAAACGAATATACCACAAGGGACATAGAATTCTTTACAGGAGATGATGTTATGAAATATGAAATCAGGCAAGAACGAATGTGCAGGTTATTTTCTATTCTTGGGCAGCTATCTCCTCATAGTCAGGTAACAATCAGCGATCTCGTTTCTGAATATGAAGTCAGCGAGAGAACTATATCTCGGGATTTAGAAGTCCTGGAACGAGCCAAGCTAGGTGTATTCCAGGATGATGATAGCATCAAAATATCACGCAATGGATATAAGAAAATCCGTAGCTGGATAATAGGCTGAATCGCAGAGGAGAACCGTTCTCCTCTGCAAAATCCCATGAAAAAGTCTTACAGGAGTTGCTTATGAGGCCCATTGCTACTATGAAAATGGGGTTTTATCCCACCCCCATTTCTGTTGTGACTAAAATCAAATCTTTTCTTCACTTTCCGCAAAGGAAAGTGAGTTTTTTTGATCCATGCTGTGGTGAAGGTGCCGCCCTCCAAAGGCTCGCAGAAGGGCACCAGGCTATTACCTATGGAATCGAACTGGATCAAGCTCGTGCTGAAGCTGCAAAGCAAAACCTTGATTTTGTTATTTCTGGAGATTTTTTTCAGACAAAGATTTCCAACAATGCGTTTTCCTTGATGTTAAACAACCCTCCTTATTTTTCCGATGGAATCGAACGCCAGGAACTCGCCTTTTTGCGTAATACAATCCGCTATTTACAGCCACAAGGAGTTTTGATCTTTATCATTTCGCAGCATAGACTGGATGAAAAGATAGCGAAAGTACTCTCTCTCCATTTCGAAAATATACAGGTATTTGCCTTTCCCCAAGACGAGTATGAAGCGTTTAAGCAAATTGTGATTCTCGGATCAAAAAAGCAAAGCTCTGAGCCTGATTTGCCTAAATTGCAGGAACTTTTGCGAATTTCAGATAGCATGGTAGCGGAAATTCCTGAAACCCCTTTGCTTTCTTATCCTGTGCCTGAAACGCAGCCCATTACGCTTTTTAAATCCAGCGTGGTGGATGTGCTGGAACTCCAGAAATTTCTAGCAAAATCCACGCTCTGGAATCGCCTGGAAAATTCTCGCAGAAAGCTCTATGGCTCAAACTGCCCTCCGCTTCCGCTCAGGACAGGGCATCTTGCCCTTGTTTTAGCCAGCGGCTATCTAGATGGAGAAGTCGGGGAAGGCGGGAATCTCCATATTGTCAAGGGCAGAGTTTTCAAGGAAACCAAAGAGGATACAGAGGTACTCGATAGAGAAGTGATCCACAGGGAAACTGATGTGATTCGGATTTCCATCAAAATACTGAAAGCCGATGGTTCTATCCAGGTTCTTGTATAGAAAGGAAACTTTATGCGCACGGTTCATTTCTACCGATGGAAACCCGAAGTTTCCATAACTGCCTATTGCGATAAATACGCTGTTTCAGAAAACAATATTTTGTATTTCATTTCTCTGTCTGGCGCAGAGAGTGCGGTACGAGGGATTATCTCTGCAATCCAGATGGACGAAAGCATTACCATCCGAAGCGATGAGGAAGATATCCATTGCCGAAAAGGGCTGGCTGCCATGAAGTCGGCCACGAGCAAAATCGCTTATGAAAATATGACGCACGGCCTTTGCCTGGATGTTTCCTTTTGGGAAATGAATGAAAGTCGAGAAATCCTGCTTCTCCAAAACGATCCTGAAACGCTCTATTCCACTCTGCACCAGCATTTTTCCATCACGGCCATTCCAGAATGGAAAGCCTGGATTTATCATAAACTCCAGCCGTATATTGCCCGACTTATAAGCTATGGCATGGATGCCTTTCTTTTGAAGATTACAGAGAAAGAACTGGACGAGATTATTTCCACGGGCTTTAAACGAAAGGAAATCCGATTCACGAAAGCCTGTATTCCTGATGACTCTCCTATGAAGCCTCTGGATGGAGTGGAGAGTTATCTGCAATTGTTTGGCTCAGAGCTGGCGAAAAAGATTCACACATTGTTCGAGCCTTCCTATATCCCAGAGAAACAAGCCTGGTCAGAGAGAATCCATTCTCTTCGACGAAAACCCTTCCAGGCGCAGGGTGATGCCATCATGGGCGCAGTGGAAACCCTCAGAAAAGAAAGGGCAATCAATATTATCGGGGAAATGGGCGTAGGGAAGACCTTGATCGGAGCGGCAATCCCATACATATCTTCAAAAAAGCCATGCCGTACTCTTATCGTATGCCCTGGTCATCTTGTGCATAAATGGGCTGAAGAGATTCAGTCCACTATCCCACATTCCGAGGCATTCATCATCCGAAAATATACGGATTTGATCCCGCTTCGTGCGATCAGGAAAACCAGGCCATCCCGATATGAGTTTTATATTATCTCGCGTGACAAGGCCAAGCTGGCTTACTTCTGGAAACCAGCCATTATCGTGAAAAATGGCGTTTGCTCTTGCCCTCAGTGCGGAAAAGCTTTCCAAGATAAAGAAGGATGGAATTTGCCTCTTTCTTATTTCTCCCAATCTAAAAGGTATTGCAGCCATTGCCATAGTCCGCTTTGGGAAGCCGACAACACAAGGATACGAAGGTTTGCTCCTGCTGAATTTATCAAGAAATATCTCAAAGGATTTTTTCAATATCTGGAAGCGGACGAAGTTCATGAATTGAAAGGCAGCGATACTGCCCAGGGCAATGTTTTAGGAATGCTTGCATCCTGCACCGATAAGGTCATTACCCTTACTGGCACTTTTTTAAGCGGATATGCCGATTCTATCTTTTTTATCCTTTATCGCATTATGCCCCGCAAAATGAAGCAGGAAGGCTTTCTCTGGACGGATACCCAAAAATGGCTTCAATCTTTCGGAATTCTGGAACGAATGACCAAAACCATGAGAGAGGCTCAGGACAATTCAGCTTCCAGAGGCTCGAAAAAACGAGAGAGCATAAGAAGAAAGCCAGGCGTTTCTCCCCTTGTGTACTCTAAATTCCTTCTGGGAAATACGGTCTTTCTTCAGCTTGATGATATTTCCGACAATTTGCCAGCACTTACCGAAAATGTCGTGGGAATTAAGATGAGCCGTGAGCTTGAGCTTGCTTATCAGAAAATAGAATCTTGTATAGGCGAAAGAGTGCGCAAAGAGATGGCTTGTACCGGACATTCTTCTCTTCTGGGAACTTACATGATGTCCCTGCTTTCCTATCCTGATCAACCCTTCCACTTTGGACCAATCTTACATCCATCAGCAAAGAAGGAACTCCCAGAGGAATATTTTTTCCTGGATGAAAAAGAAAAATTCCTGATGGAAAACACTGAAATCATTGATCTAAAAGACATTCTGGTGATTCCACACGATTTACCAGAAGAAACCATCTATCCCAAAGAAAGGCTCCTTCTGGAAATCGTAGAAAAAGAAATCAAAGAACATCGCCGATGCCTTATCTTCGCTACGTTCAGTGGAATTCGGGATGTAACCGCCCGCATAGAATCCTTGTTGAAAAACGAAAACTTTCGAGCCATAACCCTGAAATCCACTGTGCCTCCAGAAACCAGGATTTCCTGGGTAAACGAAAAGGTAAAACAAGGCTATGAAATCATCATTGCCAATCCTGAGCTAGTGAAAACAGGGCTGGATCTCCTGGACTTTCCAAGTATTGTATTTTTTGAGACGGGCTACAATACCTTCACCTTGAGGCAATCATCACGTCGCTCATGGAGGCTAGGCCAAAAGCAAGACGTAAAAATTTTCTACCTTTACTATACAAATACCTTGCAGGAACAATGCCTCAAGCTCATGGGGGCCAAACTCGAAGCAGCCATTGGAATCGAAGGAAAATTTTCCGAGGAAGGACTCGTTGCCATGAGTTCAGGCGACGACCTGATGAACGCCCTTGCCAAATCCATCGCAGGCAATATCGAAAATACCGACTCTGTTGAAAATATCTGGAAACGAATGGCTCAAAAAGCTCCAAATAAAAATACCTCATTCCAAGAAGAATCTTCCTTTATTCTTCCAGAGCCGATCCCACAGAATAAGCTCATTATGGTCGAAATCATAAGACATCACGGCAAACGAAAAATCATCGAACGTGTTGAAGGAAACGAGCAGGAGATCAAAAAAATCATGCAGGAAACACAGCAAACCGCCCAGATGCTTCTTTTCTGAAAAAGGTAATATGATTTTATATCCCAGATGAAACGTTGATATGAAAAGACTTATGAACGATTGCGCCGGCGCAATTGCCATGTCATAAAAATGGTGAAGGCTATAAATGTTTTTTACGATATTGGGAGAGAGAGAGAAGTAGGAAGCTCTTTTTTTTATGATTTATTTTTTAAGGAATTCCCATGAAAACCAATACATCAGACAACAAATTAGAGAAAGTCGCATCCACTATCAAAAAGATTATTCAACTTTTTGAAGAAGGAAATGTTCCCAAAGCCATTGCCATTGCAACATTTCCCCCCTTCGATGTCCCTTCTGCAAAATGGTCTTTGCTCAACCGCTTGATTATGATGTCGTTTGGGACATCCGACGGAAGAGGCTGGCATCAATGGAAAGAAGTTGGAAGAAATATAAAGAAAGGATCAAAAGCTTTTTATATCCTTGCTCCACGACTTTGCAAGAAAGAAGCACAGGAAGAAAACCAAGAAAATCCACAGTATATATGTACAGGATTCCTTTCTATTCCCATTTTTGCAGTAGAACAAACCGAAGGTGAGCCATTGCAATATGAAAAGCTAGAGCTACCCAATCTACCTTTGTTGGAAAAAGCAAGGGAGTGGAATATTGATGTAAAAAGTATCTCTTTTCAAGGCAGAGCATACGGTTCTTACCGATCCTCTGCTAAAGAAGAAATTCGCCTGGCATCACCTCATGAAAGTGTCTTTTTCCATGAACTCGCACATGCAGCCCATGCACGAGTCTTAGGAAGTTTAAAAACAGGTCAGCATCCCTTCCAAGAAATCGTTGCAGAGCTTTCCGCCCAGGTTCTTTCAGAGCTTGTAGGCACTCAAACCCAAAGCACCCTGGGAAATACTTATGAATATATCCAGCACTACGCTTCCAAAATGAAAAAGGATGTTGGGAAAGCCTGCCTTTCCGTAGTTTCCGATGTCGAAAAAGTAATCGGGATGATTTTGGCATAAGAAGCAGGCTTTTATCTATTCTTTAGAAAACATATTTTTAAAACACAATGGGTTTTAAACTGGATCTCACTTTCCTTGAAATCTTTAATTCGAAATTCACGGCGAAAATATACAATTTCCTTTATAACATTTATAAACCAACGTATAGATGGAAACAGAAGAATTAATATTTTATAACATGCGTATAGTAGTGGTCGTTTAAATTCATATCCAACAGATGCCATTTTATCGCCGATAGAATTTATATCAACCAACAATGCAGTTCCATACTTTCGTCCGTGAATTTTTGCAATGCATTTTTTTTGAATGGCATCCCAAACCTGTATGTAATTATAATGATAGCCTCCTGTCGAGGCGATATAAAGTCCATTTTTAGAAAAAGATATTTGAACTATCGATTCTTCTTCGTCGAAAAATGCTAAACATTTTTCATTACCTGGTGTATCTGAAATATCCCAAATTCTGATCCCTCCATGTCCACCATAGCTATAACCTGCGGCTAGCTTTGTTCCTTCACCATTAAAAGAAATTCCTTGAACCCAAGTATAATCTGGTTGATGCTGGAGGGTAAATAAACGCTCCTCAGTATTTATGTTCCATAATACTATGCTTTTATATCTTAGGGAACCGTAAGCTACAGCAACAATATTGCGTTCGGAGAAAAAAGCGATTCTGCGAATAGATTCTCCGTTGTGATGTTTAGTAAATTTTTTAATACATTTATTTTGCATGAGGTCCCAAATCCAGATATTATTCTCACAACTAGCTATTTTAGCATTGTTTTCGTCTATTTCTGCATCGGAGTAGATTATTTTTTTACCATCTGGACTGAAGCAGATTTCCCAAATTCCTCCTTGGCATAAATTCAAGACTTTCTGAAGTGTATCAGTAGCAAGTTCCCATATATATATTTTGCCATCTATTGATCCAGAGGCCAAAAGTTTAATATCTTTACTGAATTCTATAGAGCTAACGTTACTACTGCATCGAAACAAATGCTTATACCCTTGCTTTTCCATATCCCATATATAGATCATATCCTGGCAAGCAATAGCGAGAATTTTATCATCAGGACTGAATTTGATTCTTGTAATCGGAAAATCAAAAGCTAACTTTTTTATATTATATTTCATATCAAAGCTCAGCTTATTTCTAACTGTTTTATATAAATTTCCTCTACTCCTCCAAAGCCACATACACCAGAGGCAATCTCTCCAGTTCGCCTTATGTTGCCTCCATTGTGGCAGGAATTTATCTATATAGTCCGTAAATCGCTCGTTATCCAGCCCAGAATACTCAAAAGGAAATTCCACAGAAATTACTCTGAGAAAACAGAAAGATAAAAAATGGAAAGAAGAATGGTGGGTTGAAACAAGCGAGAAAAGGTAAGATTTTATGAGGTAGAAGAGGGCTCTAAGAAGCCCTCTTAGTGGCAGAATCCATGACATTCTTAGCCTGCCCAGTGAGCTTTTTCATCTCATCAACAGGCATCTCGAATTTCAAGTTTCGCCATTCGGGAGAATCACTATGCCAGTACATTTTGGCCTGGATTTTCCCATTTTTTCTCTTCCATGGATCAGAATTGAGCGTCTTCTCTTTCCTGTTGGCCCAGTAAAACACTAAAAGGAAAGGTAACAGGATAGGGCCGAAAAACTGTACTATGTGCCATATTACAGGCCATAGGAATAAAGTCTTATCCCACAGGAACAAGACGCAAAAGCATAAGCCGATGATTTGTAGAACGATCCACATAATCAAAAATTAAGAAATAGAAGAGATCGTCCGAACCTCTCAATGAGTTCGAGGCTAGGACTTTTGTATATACGGAGGCTTTTACGTATATGTTTGAATGCATCGAAAAGCGTCGAGTAATACTGAAAGTATTCCTTCCTTTTTACCTGTTGAATTTGACGCTACAAAGGTTATCCTCTTCGATCCTAACTAAAACGCAAAAAAATCTAAACGATGCACCTTGCACCTTAGAGCTTCAAGAGCAAGAACGTATTCAATTATAAATCGCCACTTTGAGGGTGGTGATACCAAAAAGTCTATACCGGTTTTATGAAAAATAAGTTCCCTACTCCTCCCAATCCACATGGCCCAGAGGCAATCTCCCCAGTTCCGCCTTATTTTGCTTCCATTGTGGCAGGAATTTATCCATATAGTCCGTAAATCTCTCGTTATGATGCCTTTCCAGAAGGTGAACCATTTCGTGGGCGATGATGTATTCTATGCACTCCATGGGCTTCTTGGCGAGTTCCAGATTGAGCCAGATTCTTCTGGCTTTGGGGTTGCAGGTGCCCCATTTGGTTTTCATCTTGCGAATACGAAATTCGGCGATAGTGAGGTTCATCTTCTTTTCAAAGGCAGCGATGTACGAGGGAAGTAGTGCCTTGAGCTGGCTTCTGTACCACTCGGCAAGAAGGTTCTGCCTTTTTTCGACAGGCGTATTGGGGCGCACATACATATCCAGGGTGCTGTGCCTGAGAAGGATTCTGGCAGGCCCATTTTGCTCTATTACCTTAAGCAAATAACGTTTGCCCAGGTAATAGTGGCTCTCTCGTGGGATGCACTCCCTGATTGTTTCCCTGTTCTGGCTCTGAAATCTGGCTTGTTGCTTTCGTATCCAGGCTGTTTTTGAAATAATAAAAACGCGGATGGTTTCCATATCCATTCGCAGTGGGGCAGAGATTTTTACCTTGCCCTGGGGTGGATAAACGCTCAGGTGGATGTTCTTTATATCCTTGCGGATTACCTCTATGGAAATATCGCCCAGGACGATGGTTTGCTCTTTAGTATTCATTTTGTTGTTTTATGATCTCAAAGATTCTTTCTACCTCGCCTTTGTCTTTCAGGATTTTGTATATCTCATACTTGATGGGGTTTTCTCTGGCTATGTTTCCCCGCCAGTCGGCCATCTTGCTGGAATGCACGGCTTCATCCACTGAAATCGCCAGGCTTTCATCCTTCCCCAGATTGTTGTACAAGGCTCGCTGTGCGTTTGTTTTTATGCTCATGGGCAAATCGCTGCGCTGTATATTGTAAACCTTTTTCGTAAGCTCTGCTATCTTCGCTAAATATTCCTGGTACGAGATGGCTTTTGCTTTCCGCTCCTGGATGATCTCCTCTAAAAGCCTGGACATTTCTGCAAAATAGGCAGGATCGGTCAGATGCTCTTTGATGATCTTCACCCGCACATTGTTTGCAATGGTTTCCGAGGCAGCATCCTCGCTTTTTCTGATTCTTTCGGGCAAGGCATCTATCGTCTTTTCTATGCCATGCTTGAGCAAGATTTCCAAAAGAGATTGGTCTTGGAAAGGGTCAATGCGTTTGCTATCCTCTGCCTGGATGTAGGTATCCATCAGGTGGCGCATATCGGATTCGTAGGTCTTGAGGTCGAGAACCTCTCCGCTCGCCCTGCGGATTTCCTCTCTCAATTTCCCATAGAAATCCACTTTTGTCTGGATTTCCTGCACTTCCTGGGGCGTATATCCAGCTTCACCGAGTTCCGTGGCAATGTTGCTGTAAGCTCGTATCAGGCTGACAACGCCTTTATACAAAGCAACTCGCTTTGCTTCATTGTTTTTTAAATCCGCTTCCTTTTCTGGATATCCACAAAAATAGCGGATGAATGCCAGGGAATCTTTAGGCGGCTCTACATTTTCGCATAAAAGGGCAAGGGCTTCCAGTGCGTTATCCATCCGTTCTCTGGCTTTGCTCAGGCGGTCGGGCAAAAGCACATCCACGTCTTTTTTCTCGAAACGGTCGTAGTCCAGTTCCGAAGTATATACGCTAACCGCATTTTCTACCTTGCGAAACAAATCTTTGTAATCCACAATATACCCAAACTGCTT
>CALKWO010000292.1 GCA_938003875.1 uncultured bacterium | reverse complement strand
CCCTGCGGCTACAAATCATTGCAATGTAAGTGATTATTGCTTAACACGTATGACGTTCACGCTCACGGATGCAACGCCCTCATTTAGCCAGCGCAATCCCTGCGCCTTTTAGCTCAATAAATTATATTGCGACCTCTTAATAACAGAAAGCCAATGAATAGACTCAAGAACACCATACTAGATAACTCTGGAACCTGAGCGTATACAGCAATACCAGCAACACCTGCATGCTGGCTTGTGATTTGATGGATTTGAACGATAAGATAGCCATTTGCATCTGTCAGCGCATCAAAGGTAGCAAGCTGAGCATCATAAAAATTCGGCTCCGTACCAGCCTGGAAGCTCCCCATATTGGTCACAGCAGAATTGACAGAGTTGATCGTATTGATGCTAAAAATCCCCGACCAGTTCCCTATATTAGCAGCAGCATCGCTGGTAATCAATTGCACCTGCACTGCAATATTGGCTGGCAGATTAGAGAAAGTCAAACAGGCTTTTGCATCCAGATTATAAAAATTGATACCATCTGCAATCCGCCTCAAGGCAGCAGCATCTGTTCCAGAAATCGTGCTGGAAGTATAGGCTGTCCTCACATCTCCACTTACATCGCCATAAAACAAAGCACCTGTAGACAGCGTCTTGCTATTTCCCCAGATTGCATCCTCAAACAAGACCCCATTCACGCTTCCGCCAGTAGGCTGACCCGAAAAGATAGTATTCACAGCACCCAGTACCGTCATCCCATTAGGATTGATCTGGTTAGAATTGACAAGCTGTGTAGACACCAGCACTGCCTGGCTAGAGCATACCAACCCTAAAATCAAAATGATAAAAATTTTTGCCATATTTTCCTCCTTTGCCTCGCTTACAAAAATCATTTACTTCTTATAAGCAAATGCAATACAACAGCAAAACAAACAACAAGCAAAAATGTAGAAGGCTCAGGAACAGCACCAACCTCTCCTGTTATAACCAGATCTAAACGCGTAGTATCAGCATAGTATGGGCCATTAGGATCCACAATAAAATACAAAATATCCCCCTGATTCACCAAAGTATCAAGGCTAAAATTCTGGCTACTATAGTTGCTTACAGCACCAGATGTAAGAGATGAAGTACCTTTATCAATATACCACGCAACTCCTCCACCATGAACCGAAGCAAAAGTACCAGAAATATGAATCTGCCCTAAAAACGAAACAGGAGCTTGCCATCCCAAAACAGCCAAAGCTGGATTGCCTGGATGCATATAAATTTTGCCTACTTCCAAAGGAATGCCATAAGGATTCGATGTCCCAGTTGCTTTAAAAATTGTGGGAACAGGAGAACCAGAAGAAACACTCCATCCATCTGCTGAAGATGCCCCTAAGTCACCAGGATTATCATTAAAATAAGGGAAAGCAGTATAGCTACCATCTCGTGAAATATCAGTATCATACAAAAATTTCCAAACACCAGCATTCCCATATTGATCCCGATTGGGATTTTCTCCCTCAGGCGCAATTCTGAAATCATTGGCTATATTCCAGACTAAAGTTTCAGCGCATAATGATGTTATCATTATCAATAAATATAGTATAGCCCTGCGCATGATTTTCCCTTTCTAACAAAAAACATAAATTATTCTAATCTTTTAAAGCAATTTTAGCATAAAAAAATTTCATAACAAGAAAAAAATCCTATTTTTTTTATCTTACAAGGGCAAAACTGCTGCCGTTGAGAAATGCGCTCTAAGTCAAATAGGCAATAGCGAGTTCCAGGGTTGCAGAAAGGGCTTTTTCATGTGTTCTTTCATAGCCATGAGAGGCTGCGATGCCTGGACCGATCAGGGCGACCTGGAGATCGTTTCCTGCCTGGAGAGCCATGGAACCATCCGAGCCGTAGAAGGGAAAGATGTCTACTGCATGGGGGATTTTGTGCTTTTTGGCAAGAGCGATTAGCTTTGTTGTCATGGGATAGTTATAAGGGCCGTGGGAGTCTTTCATACAAATAGAAACAGAGTATTCATTCCCCTGGAGATTTTTCCCAACGCATCCCATGTCCATGACCAAAAGCTCATCCAGTGGCGGAAAGCCAGCAAGTCCCTGGGAGGTTTCTTCTGTTACGTTAAAATAAAGGTATACGTTGGATTGTAAGCCATCCAAAAGAGATTCCTGGAAAATATCCGCAAGATAGAGCATGATGGCTGCGGAGGCTTTATCGTCCAGGTGACGAGATTTGATAAAGCCATTGGTATAGGAAAAATGGGGATCAAAGGACACGTAGTTGCCGTTTTGTATGTGCTTTTTCAGACTCTCTTTTTTTTCTAATGGCAAATCCACTCTTACATGGATATTTTCAAAGCTAAGATTTGGTGTCTTGAGGTCTTTGTTTACATGGGCAGCAGGGTTGTCGGGTAAAATGGTTCCCGTGTATTGCTTGCCATCGAAAGTATGTATTGTACAATAGTTCCCTATGATATAGATAAGAGGATAGCCTCCAATGGAGCTAAGCCTGAGTGAATCGTTTTCTACCTGGCATACGACAGCACCAAGTGTATCTACATGGGCAGCGAGCATAATGTTTTTGGTGTGTTTTGCCTGAGAGAATTCATAGATAATGGAGCCTTTTCTGGTTTCTTTGAAGCAAATTTCCTTCTTCAGGGCATTTTCGATTAAATATTTTTGGATATTTTGCGTAAAACCTGTGGGGGAAGGTATCTTGGCAAGGGTTTCCAGATATTCCACAGCAGGCGAAATAGAAAATTTTTTCATGCATGTATCAACCTAAGGGAAGAATCTACCGCAAAGACAGAACTTTTTTCTCTGCATTCTCTGCGGTGAAATCTTCTGTAGAATTTATTGAGCTATCATCGCTTAATAAACATTTTTTTTAAAACTACTACTGATTTTTTTTCAAGAATAGCATAGTAGCGATAGAAATCATAAAAAGAGCAATCGTAGAAGGCTCTGGAATCGCTGTTGTAGATAGATAGAACAAACCATAATAATCATTCGTGCTATCCCCAGTGGTTTCTACAATTTGGACTTTATTAAAAGCCACATCCGATGACACACCTACAAAAGAAGCAACATTATCAGGTGTGTTGAAAGTAAAATAGCCTATATTCGTAATATTGTTGAATAAAGTTAAGGTAAATGTAGATTGATCTCCCACATTATCATAAAAATAAAATCCCAGAGCATAGGCATATAAAGGAAGATCCAACTTCATGCTCTCTAACCCACTGATAGCAATTTCGTTTCCAGGAAGTGTACCAGTCCATTCCGAGCCAAAATAAAGCCCGCCTGTAAGTGTTGTAAAAACAATATTGCCAAATGCACCAGGAGCACTGTAAGAACTCACATTATCAGGGCCAGCGTAGGCATTTGTTGCCTGAGTTGCCCCTGTTGCCAGAAAAAATCCCGTGGAATCATGGATATAGGTAGTGAGAGTAGCAGCATATAGGCTGCCCATTAGTATCACAAAAAGAGAAAGAAAAGATAGAATTCTCATATTGAACTCCTTTCTTTAGTTAGATATGATGTATTCCTTTTCAGCATCTACATTTTAGTATCCTAAATTTGAAAAGTCTAGCAAAAATAATAAATATTCCAATTAGATTTGTAATCTTTATGCCAAACAGCCATTCCCCTGGGCAGCCACCCGTCTTTGATATGCTTGATGCACAGCAGGCCCTAGAATCTTTATGCCAAACAGCCATTCCCCTGGCCAGCCACCCCATATTCGGAAAAATCCCTGAAGGTTCGGGGATTTTTCCGAATTATCAGAAGCATGATCTCATTCAATATTATCCATAATTCTTTATTTAAGAATATATTGCAACAGAAATATATTCTTTTTTATATCTGGCCCAAATTTTGCTATGCTAAAACAAGTATAAGTTATTGGAATAACCATTCTGGCTGTGCATTAAAAATATGCACAGCTTATTTCCCTTAGGAGTTTACTTTATGCCTTCTTCTTTATACGAAAGCACTGTATGCCAGTTGCTGGATAGCAATCCTCCTGTTTTCAAAAGCTTTCCTTCTCCAGCAGACTGGAGAGACCAGTGGATATATTTTCTTCTCATAGATCGTTTTAACAACCCAGCAAAGCAGCCTGAGAATGGTGAGCCTTGTGGTATGTACCAGGGAGGCAACTTTGCTGGCATCCGAGAACAGTTGCCTTATTTAAAAAAGATGGGCATGGGGGCTATCTGGCTTTCTCCTGTTCTGATGAATCCTTTGTGGTTCAAGCAATACTGGGGAGGGTATGGAATTATGGATTTTCTGAGAATAGAGCCTCGCTTTTGCCTGAATCCAAAAGAAGCAATAGACAATCCACAAATAGCGGACAAGGAATTTCGCGATTTGGTAGACTATGCCCATAGCCTGGGAATATACGTCATCCTGGACATTGTATTGAACCATGTTTCGGATCTATTCCATTATGAAGGTATGCGAGATGCTGCCCCCTGGAATGAGGATAGAGAGTATAAAATCTATTGGAGAGATAGCCACGGTATTGCCAGAAATACATGGACAGATTGTGATAAAATCCCTTCTCTTCCTAGAGATGCAGGAATCTGGCCTAAAGAATTCCAAAAGAACGAATATTTTCGCAGACGAGGAGAATACACGAAAGAGGAACCAACAAAAGGGGATTTCGGTAGTCTCAAAGAGCTTGCTACAGACTACCACCAGCCAGGAAGCAAAGTGTACCCTGTCCGCAATCTTCTCATCCGAACATACCAATATCTAATGGCAAAGTTTGATATAGATGGCTATCGTATAGACACGCTCCAGTATGTAGAATCGGATTTTGCCAGAGTTTTTGGAAATGCCATACGAGAATACGCCCTGTCTATAGGCAAGCATAATTTCTTTACTTTTGGAGAAATCTGGCTAGATGACAATGACCATAAAACTACAGAAAGACAAATAGCAGAATTCATAGGCCGTAATACAGAGAAAGACTATGATCTTATTGGCATAGACGCTGCGCTGGATTTTCCCATGAGCCAGCATCTGGTAAACGCCTGCAAAGGATATGAAGAGCCTTATCATCTTGCGTTGCATTTTGATGCAAGGAGAGAAGTGCTAAGCCGCCTTGTGAGTTCTCATGGTGATGCAGGACGCTACTATGTAACCTTTCTGGATAACCATGATATGAATGCCAGGTTCCATAATCCAAAATTCCCAGAACAAACCAAGATAGCTCTCACATGCCTCATGACCATGCAAGGGATTCCTTGCATTTATTATGGAACAGAGCAGGGATTGGATGGACACGGAAACATACGAGAATATGTCAGGGAAGCTCTTTGGGGCAAAGAGAATGCCTTCTCTCAGGAACATGATCTGTATCTTCTTCTCCAGAAACTCAGTCATCTGCGTTTGCAGCAGCCAGCACTACGCTATGGCCGTCAATATTTCAGGCCATGCAGTGGCAATGGCAAAGATTTTGCCTATTCACCTTATCGAGGAGGAATCATCGCTTTTTCCAGAATCCTCAACACACAAGAAGTTTTGGTCGTTGCCAACACCCATACCAGCCAAAAGATCCGCACTCATATTGTCATAGACAAAAACCTGAACCCAGAGGGTAAAGCATGGAACATACTCTTTTCCACAAATCCCGATTGCATAAAGCCTATGAAAGTCAGGAATCAAGGAGATTGCCATACTGTAGAGGTTACGCTGCTTCCTATGGAAGCCCAGGTTTTAAGCCCAGGTCTATAAGTTTAATATAGCTCTGCTGTAGCATTATAAATGCTTTAAAAAAAGACCATCTTTTGTTACAATATTCGACTCCAGTTTAGAAGGCAAAGCCTTATTCCTTTCCTTTTGGTGGTGGAATGAGGCTATACTTTATTTTTAAAGGATAGCAAAAGATGAGTTTAGAAGGAATAGATTCGCTAGAATTTGAGAGCTATGTCCCAAATCGTTCTTCTTTAATCGAATTAGAAAAAGTTCCATGGCTAATAGATGAGAATAAAATCATGGCTAAAGGAGGTATGGGGGCAATATATGAAATACATGGACAAGAAAATAGGGTTGCCAAAAAATTAGATTTAAGAACAAGCAATTCCATGGATTATAAATATATTTTTCAACATGAAAATATTGTTGAGAGCTATGGCCTGGCGAAAAGAAAGCAAGACGAAAAAATAGTACAAATATTTGTGATCTTGGAAAAAATTGAAGGAAAAAATCTTTATGAAGAAGAGGAAGCATGGGAATGGAACGAGACAAGCTTCCAGAGATTAAAAGAAATGGCTAGTGCTATTGCTCATCTTCATAAACAAGACATTGCCCACGGAGACATCAAACCCAACAACTTTATGCTGGATAAAAGAAATAATAGAATCAAGCTCATAGACTTTGGGATGGCAAGAAGTATCCATGAAAAAGAAGAGGAAAGGAAATTTCCAGGAACAGTCTTCATGTCCCCAGAAGAAATGATTTCTTTCCCAAGCGATATATATTCTTTGGGTCTCACCTATCTTTTCTTATTTACCAGGGAAATACCACCCTCTAGTCAAGAAGAAGAAAATTATCAAAAATGGCTTGAGAATACAGAAAATTTGATCCAGGATAGAGTGCCTGAGTGCTTTCAGCATTTGCTCAAGAAAATGCTTCAGGAAGCTCCAGAAAATCGGTTTAGCCAGGGAGAAGAATTGCTGAAAGAGATGGAAAAAGCGGAGATAGATAGCTTTTTCTTGCCAACTCTGATAAAAAAATATGGGATAATGCCTGTGATAGGAAACAGGGAAGTCTCCCTGGATCCTTCAGAAAAGCATTATCAGATACTTCCCTTATTGAAAAAAGTAGAAAAGAAAGAATTGCCTCAAGATCAAACACCAGACAAACGAAATGAGCTACCAGAGTGGCGAATTCAGCAGTGGGAAGAAGCCATGCTAAGACGACAAGAAGAGGTGGAAGAAATCACCCTGGAAGCAGCCCTGGAAAAACAGACTTGCTGTATTATTTTGGGACAACCTGGTAGCGGTAAAAGTACTTTACTACGTTACCTGGTCTGGCAAACTGCCCAGAAAAAGCTTAAAATCGCCAATAAATATTTCATCCCAGCATCCATCTCTCTGAAAGATTGGGAAAGCACAGAACAAAATCTTGTGTCTTACTTGCTATCTGCCTATTCTTTTCATGCTCATGCCCCTTCAAAAAAACAATGGGAAGATTTGCTAAAATCAGGAGAAGTGCTTCTTTTGTTGGATGGATTGGATGAAATAGGAAACGAATTCTATAGGAAGCTTAAAACATGGATTGAGCCTTATTCCGCCTGTCCTCTTGTATATACCTGCCGAACAGTGAGCTTTGATCAATACAAAGACCTGGGCGAAATACAAGTATTTACACTATCCCCTTTCTCACAGTCTGCACGAAACCAATATATCCAGGCGTATAAAAGTTTGACGCAAAGCCAGTATGATCCAGAAAAGCTCATACAGGAAATAGATCGTGCCTCTGGTATGGCTATTCTTGCTGCCAATCCTTTGCTTCTTTCCATTATTTGCTATGTTGTGGAAGATGGACAGGTGGAACTCCCTGCTACCAGAGCCAGATTCTATGATACAGTGCTTGTAAAAATGTTGAGCGAGCAGAGACAAAGGAAAAGCATTAGCTATCCCCCAGGCATTTGCCTGGGAAATAGCAATACCCAGGTTGTCAAAAAATCCCTTCTTTCCTGTGCTGCCCTTTTCCTTTTCTTGCAAGAAAATAGAAAGCTCTTCTTTTCCGATAAGGAATTGCATGATGCCCTGATATATGCTCTTAAAGAATGCGATTTTACCAATTCCATGCCTGATACAGCCATAGCTTTCAAAAAAGACCTTCTCCAAGCAGGCATCATTCGAGGAAACGAAAGAGGCTATTTCTTTTTGCATCTGACCTTGCAAGAATACCTTGTTGCCAGTGCTCTTGCCGAATGTGTTACAAGGCATGGTTGGGAAACGCCCTGTCTTTCTATTTCAGGCAACAAAATATCTGCGCGACACCTGATCTCCCGTAAAGCCTGGGACCCTGCCTGGCTTGAAGTCATCAAGCTCATGGCAGGCAATCTCGAAAATCCCTGCCCCCTCCTGGAACTTTTCTTAAATCCAAAGCCTACTCAGGAAAATCCCTGGGGAGACGATATGTTTCGGCATCGACTGTCAGTTTCTGCACTATGTCTGCCAGAGATAGATATAGAAAAGCTGAACAATGATAAAAATATCAAAAAGCTTGCTGAGCGCATTACAAAAGAATATGTCCAGCTTGTTTTCTATGGAGATGATATTCACAGGTATATCATTGAGGATCGAAAAATATTGCCTGCCTTAGCGCAGATCAATGCTCTGGTACAACCTTCAAAAAACAAGCCAGCGTTGCCTTTTCTTTCTTATATTGCATCCCTTATTGAAATCAGGGATAGTATAGTATTGTCCTGCATTCTATTGCCTTTTAGAATTCTAAAAGGGTTGATGTGGGTGCAGGCAAAGGGAGAATGGGATGTTTTTAAGCTGGCTTGGGAAAATAAACCTTCTAGGATACGATACTATGCACTAGAAGCTTTGGAAAAAATGGGGGAAAAGGCTGCTACTCCTGAGCTACTTCAGTTTTTTCGCCTTGCTTTGCAAGATAAAAATCCAGATGTGCGAACGTCTGCACTAGAAGCTTTGGGACAAATGGGAGAAAAGGCAGCCACTCCTGAAGTTCTCCATGCTCTTGTTTTTGCTTTGCAAGATGAGTGTATAAGCGCTATAGCGGCAGAAGTTTTAGGAAAAATGGGAGAAAAAACTGCTATTCCTGAGGTTCTTCATGCTCTTCTCCTTTCTTCGAATGATAAATATTTTAAATATAGTTTTAAGCTTGATCTTGCAAGAGAAGTTTTAGGCAAAATAGGAGAAAAGCCAGCTCTTCCTGATGTTCTCCATACTCTTCTCCTTGCTTCGAATGATAAAGATAACGTGAAATGTTATGTGGCAAGAGTGTTAGAAAAAATGGGAGAAAAGGCAGCCACTCCTGAGTTTCTCCATACTCTTATTCTTGCCTTGCAATATAAAGATGTAACATATTATGCGACAAAAGTTTTAGAAAAAATGGGAGAAAAGGAGGCCACTCCTGAGGTTCTCCAGGCTCTTCTCCTTGCGTTGCAAGATCAAAATGCGCAATATTATGCGGCAAAAGTTTTAGAAAAAATGGGAGAAAAAGCTGCCACTCCTGATGTTCTCCACGCTCTTCTCCTTGCGTTGCAAGATCAAAATGCGCAATCTTATGCAGCAGAAGTTTTAGGAAAAATGGGAGAAAAAGCTGCCACTCCTGATGTTCTCCACGCTCTTGTCCTTGCTTTGCAAGCTCAAAATTGGCATACGGGATATCTTGCAGCAGAAGCTTTAGGAAAAATGGGAGAAAAGGCAGCCACTCCTGATGTTCTCCACGCTCTTGTCCTTGCTTTGCAAGCTCAACCTTGGTATAATACGGGATATGTTGCAGCAGAAGCTTTAGGAAAAATGGGAGAAAAGGCAGCCACTCCTGAGATTATCCAGACTCTTCTCTTATTATCAGAAACTGGTGATGATATTCTTCTGAAATCTTTAAAAAATAACTATATTTACGCCCGATATATGCTAGAAAAAGCCACTACTCCTGATGTTTTTCAAAAAATTCTAATGTTTTTAAAGCATAAACGCTTTTCGGTGGTTATAGATGCATTGGATGTTCTAGCTGGAATGGGAGAAAAGGCGTTCACTCCTGATGCCCTTCGCTCTATTCTTAGATGCTTAAAGCATAAAGATAGCTATGTTGTCAGCAAAGCATTAGATGTTCTAAAAGAAATGGGAGAAAAAGCAGCCACTCCTGATGTCCTTATCTCCATCTCTCGATGTTTAAAGCATAAAGATAGCGATGTTGTCAGCAAAGCATTGGATGTTCTTCTGGAAATGGGAGAAAAAGCATTCACTCCTGAGGTTCTTCGATCCATTCTTAGATGCTTAAAGCATAAAGATAGCGATGTTGTCAGCAAAGCATTAGATGTTCTAAAAGAAATGGGAGAAAAAGCAGCCACTCCTGATGTTCTTCAGAAACCTCTTCAAATTTTATTTCATAAGCCAAAATTTGTTCCTTTTTCCCCAGGGCTTATCCCTTTATTTTTAATTTTATGGGTATTATTAGCGCGTAAAGTAATACCTATGCCTCCTGAGCCAATGATTTCGATAATAGCTGACTCCCTGTGCATTTTGCTTTGCTCATTTTTTCTTTGGGTTATTTTTTATCATCGAACCTTTATGCCTTTCTTGATTATCTTTTGTTGGGCTTTATTTAGTCAAGAATTTGTTCCTTTATCTTTATTCTTTTTATGGCTTGTATTGAGTTTTTTCATAGTACCAGATCCCAAACTGTTTGTTCCAGGAGACGCAATATGCCACATCATACAATCAGGCATAAGAATTTTTGAAAAAAATTACAAAATAGAAATCCATTCTATCCAAGACCTATCCCAAATATCCCCATTGGATACATAGGCTGGCAGACATTCGGAAAAATCCCTGATGGATTCGGGATTTTTCCGAATGTTTTTTAGGCTAACGACAGTATAGCGATATAAGGCTATGTTTGCAACCCTTTATTTAAAAATATATTGCAATCATCACATCACTTTTCATCTTGTATAAAATTTTTTGGTCTTGATTTTGCAAAGAATGAAAAACAAGAAGGATAAGAATTAGTATTGCGTTTTTTTGATCTATTCAAATAAAGGGGAAAATCATGGTAAAAAAAGTCCTTTCTTTCATATTTTTTTTGCTTCTTATCTCTATTGATGCCCAAGAACAGTCCTCTAAAATCGTGCAGGTGGTGTTACGAAGTTTGGAATGTAAGCAGACAAGTGAAATAGGATGCGATGAAGTACAAGTCTTAGTCGTTGATGGAAAAGATTGGAATACACTCAGCGATATATGGAAAATAAACGAAAACAGTCCGACTGCAAGAATCCACCCTGAGTACATTCTTTGGAAAGGCTTAATCCGAGAGGGAGATAGTCGCTCTATTTTAATCAGTTTTTTGGAACAAGACTCTAATGCACCTAGAGATATCCTTGCCTTGGGATTAGAGTTAGCGTCAATCATCGCTGGTAGGAGCAATAACAATTCTTGGAAATATTCAGGAATAGCTTTTTTTATTTCTTCTAAATTGCTGAAGCTCACCAACAATGAAAATGACATTCTTGGCAGTTTTCAACTTCTTTTCCTTTGCAACAAGAACAAAGTCACTTGTGATTTGCAGGGAGTTCGAGATATCGGCAAACACGAATGGTTTTACGACAAAACACCCGGTTTGCAAGGATGGCTACAGAAAGTGGAATTAAAAGGCGATGGTGGCTCTTATACAGCCTACCTGGTTATTTCTGTTAGCGATGAAGAAGGAGAATTAAAGAATATAAAACAATAGCCAATAGAGAATGTAGATGCAGAAAATTTCTGCATCTGTAGAGAAATAGTTTTAAATGGGATTTAATTGATTATGATGGCCGTATAAAAATTTATGAATAGCCATAGTTTGCCAGATAATCCAGAAGATCTTCTCTCTTTCTCCAGAAATGCTCTCTTGCATAGTTTGGATTGACTTCATAATGCAGTTCCTCAAAAGGCTCTAAAATAAGTTTGTAAATTTCTTTTTTTTTCATCACTGTTTGGGTTATCTTAAAATTATTCAAGTATTCACCGTATTTGAAAAATTGATGAAGTTTTTGTGGTGATTTGATATATTTTAGCATATCTTTCGAAAACCGCAGACTACTACCATTTTCTGTAATACTTATGAGGTTAGGAATTTTTAAATAACTAAACCTCCCGAAAATACTTCCTAAGGGGAAGAAAAAGCTGGATTTTTCTCGATAAATATCCTCAATAGATACCCCATGTTCTGGTAGCATTTTCTTGAATAATTTTTTTATTTCTGAGTCTGTCTCCTGGGGCGTTAGCCCAAAATATTTTCCGATATTATTTAATCTCCTTTGCATCCAATCCCTATTTTTATGTTCTAACAATGTAATGATAAATGAAATATACATCGTGCCTTTATATCCCATTTTTTGTAACCCTTTTTCTCCTTTTGAATACAAGCTGTAAGAGAAGTCGGCTTCTTTAAAAAAAGGTTTCATGTATTTATCAAACCAGAATTCTATCTCTTCGTTACATTTTTTAAGAAAGATACATCTTTCCTGAGCCGACATATACTCATATTTAAAAGATATGTTCACTCTGGGATTCCTTGAATGATGATCTAATTTCTTGAAATTATTAGCCAAAGAAAGAAGGTTTTTTAATATCTTTTCTTGATATTGAGGAGGTAGCATTCTTAACGCCTCAAAAAGATCATTCAAATTCCTAATCATAATGTATTCTCCGTGGAATAGGCATCGGGGTCTTGTTGCACAGTATCTACTTTAGGCTTTCTGTCCTCCCGCATCTTACCAACAAGATTGTTACCTAAACTATATATTTCTACTTTTTCTTGTACAATCTCTTCGAATTTGTCTTCTGGTAATGTAAAGGCATCAAACGTAATCCCTATATTTTTTTCTATTCTTTTAAGATCTGAAAAATTTGGGCAAATACCGTACTCCTTGGTTCCGTATTTTTCAATTTTGCAGATTTGAGCCTGGCTCATTCCTAAAATTTCTGCAAATTCTTTTTGCCCTATTTCCAACATCTCTCGAATCTTTCTAATTCTTCTGGCAAATTGAACCCCTGCAGAATCACAAGATACATCAGAAGAAGATGGCGTTTCTGTTTTTTCATGTTCTGCAATTTCTTTAGTAATTTCTCTCTCTTCCCAAAAAATCAAATCGCCTCTTTTCTCAATAGAATCCAATTTCTTTCCTATATCAGAAAGAATGCTAAAGATTTTCTGATTATCTTGTTCCAATTGCTTAAGGCGAGAGTCTATCTTTTGTAAATCTTCACTACTTTCTTGCTGGCCGGATTGCATAGAACACCCTTTTAGCTCCGCAATTTTCTTGATGTCCTCCATGGAAAATCTATACTCTCTTCCATGTAGCCTCTTTTTGCTAGGCACAGGAAATAACTCATAACAATCTTCTATGCTTTTTTCCAGCTTGATCCATCTGTATAGGCTTTCTTTAGAAATATTCAATTTTTTTGAAGCATAACCAATTTTATAGATGCGTTTATTTTCCAAATTTATACCCTTTGTTTGTTTAAAAAAATTTTAATATTCCTAAAGAGAAGTTCTATCAAGAGTGAATACAAGGATCAAAGATAAGGCAAAGAGGGATAATACGTTTTTTTTCATTGTACAATCTCCTTCAAAAAAATATATATAGAAAAACATACTATACTCCAGAAGCAACTGTTATTGCACCTGGCTATATAAATAAAAGAATCAAATTTAATCTGTGCCAAAAATTTTAGGATATAAACTTTTGGCATTGGCCTACAAATCATCAGATAAAAAATGCCTACATCAACATAGAAGGCATAGTGGGTTTATATTCTAATCCATATTTAACCATCATTTTTTCAATTCTTTTCATTACCATTGCTGGATTAATACATTGCGTATAAATTTGTTCTGATTCTTGGTAAATTTTTATTCCTATTTCTGGATTTTTAGATAGTTCAAAATAGATTTTCGAACATTCTTGAATATGTTGAGAAAAAGAGTATACAATAACTTGATCTTTATAACTTTGAAGATTTTGTAGAAGTTTTTTCCTGCACTCTTTATATTGTCTCGATCCTGAAAGCCCATGAAAATAAAGATAGCTCAAATGCTCTTTGAACATTTCAAAAGTTATGCCTAATTCTTCTTTTAGCACTTCCATCGTTTCTATATAGAGTTTTCTTCGTTCTTCTTGAGAGCGGAAACCAAGGTATTTCAAAAATGAAACTTCAATAGCTCCTCCTTCATAATTCTGTGCTAGGAGAATAAGAAGTATCCCCATTGCTAAATTTTTAGACTCTATTCCGCTTCGGTTGATTAGAGGTGTCAAGGTTGTTGCAATTATTTTATGTGTTGTGTCTATATTTTCCATAAAATAGCATTCCATATATTCTGGATGTATTCCATTGTATACAAAATCGAAAATTTCCGGAAATTCTTGCTGTAATTTTACAAAGTTTTCCAATTGTATTTTTTTTCCATCCCTACTTTTAATGAACTTTACTATCTTTTCCGATTCTGTTTGTGCAAGATAAAGAATTATCTCGAATAATGGACTTCTTTTTAAATCGTATAGGGTGATTTTTTTCCTCTTAAGCTCCTTGCATATTATCACTCTTTCTTGTAATGCCATAACAAGAATCCTTTATATCAACTATTATGCAAAAATGAGTATATTATATCAACATCGGAACAAGGATTTTTGAAAATTTATATTCTATTCCAGCCTCATACCAAAGCCTAGCCATCTTTTTTACAAATATTGATGGGCTATTTTTTTGCTTAGAAAGACTTTCTACTGACTTGTAAAATTTTATACCTGATTCTAAGCTTTTCGATAATTCCCCATAGGCATTAGGAATACCTTCTATAAGAAGGGAAAAAGAGGATACTACATCCTGGGCTTTATAGCTAAAGCTATCTTTTATAAGCTTTTGTCTACATTCTTGATACTGTTTTGAGCCTGAAATTCCTTGAAAATAAAGATAGGTCAAATATTCTTTAAGCTTTTTAAAAGATATTCCTAATTCTTCTTTTAGCACTTCCAGCATTTCTATATAGAGCTTTTTCTGTTCTTCTTGAGAGCAGAAACCAAGGTATTTCAAAAATGGGACTTCAATAATTCCTCCATCATAATTCTGTGCCAAGAGAATAAGAAGTATCCCCATTGCTAAATTTTTAGACTCTATTCCGCTTCGGTTGATTAGAGGTGTCAAGGTTGTTGCAATTATTTTATGTGTTGTGTCTATATTTTCCATAAAATAGCATTCCATATATTCTGGATGTATTCCATTGTATACAAAATCGAAAATTTCCGGAAATTCTTGCTGTAATTTTACAAAGTTTTCCAATTGTATTTTTTTTCCATCCCTACTTTTAATGAACTTTACTATCTTTTCCGATTCTGTTTGTGCAAGATAAAGAATTATCTCGAATAACGGACTTCTTTTTAAATCATCTAGAATTATTCCTTTTCCATTGATTCCCTTACATATTATCAGTCTTTCTTGTAGTCCCATATTCTATCCCTTTCTATTCCAAGAATAAACACGAATGGGCAACAATAATATGAGAGATTTTTACAATAAAAATTTGTATTTATTCGTGTCCATTTATGTCCACTTTCTATTTTTATTATGGTTTATCTGTGGTTAAATTCAAGAGAATACTGCTTCTTGAATTTTACTTCTTAAATTTTAAAAAGCAATAGGAATTTCTATAAAATTTTTTCTATTTATCTATATTATAAGTACAAAATTGTAAATACAAAATAAGAATTTCATAAAAATTCTTGACAAGCCATAATTTTTTTGCTAATGTATTTTTCTCAGACTATTTTGTCTGATAGCTCTTTGACAATTTATTACAGAAAGGAGCCTATTTATGGCCTCAGTTGGGTTCAATGAAGTAGATAAATCTTTTGGCAGCACAAAAGTTATCCAAAATTTTAATCTGGAAATCAGAGACAAAGAATTTTTAGTGCTGGTTGGCCCTAGCGGATGTGGAAAATCCACTATTTTGAGAATAATTGCGGGGCTGGAAAAAATTTCTAGCGGTGACTTGATCATTGACGGCACAAAAATCAACGATGTCGCGCCTAAAGACAGAGATATCGCCATGGTATTCCAGAACTACGCACTTTATCCGCACATGAGCGTCAAGGAAAATATGGCTTTTAGTCTCAAGCTACGAGGTGTTGGACGGGAAGAAATCGAAAAAATAGTTTTGCAAGCAAGCGAAATCTTGGGACTCAATGCACTGCTGGAACGCAAGCCCAAGCAGCTCTCTGGCGGACAAAGGCAGCGCGTTGCTATGGGAAGAGCCATTGTGCGAAGCCCCAAAGTAT
>CALKWO010000291.1 GCA_938003875.1 uncultured bacterium | reverse complement strand
ATTATGATGATTAAATTGTCAATCGAACCCTACATCATTTTGGACCGATGCCGAATGAGACGAACTGCACCCATGAAATTTAGATTTTTAGAAAAGGCTACACGAAGCCTTCTCCATATACTGTTTCATAAGAGAGATTTCACTTGTAAGTGACTATTTTTCGGATAGGCTTTTAAAATCTTTTGGTAAAGAGCGAATATGTATGTCTCTTTGAGGAAAGGCTATCGAAATACCAGCCTTTCGGAATTCCTCGTCGATTTTTGTCAAAAGTTCATCTTGAACTGTAAGATAGAGATCAACATTGGGAAGGTAAACCCTCAACTCAAAATCCAGAGAACTTTCTGCAAACTTTGTAAAAATAACTCTAGGAGATGGAGTTTTCAAGATAAGGGAATTTTCCTGTGCAATTTTCATCAGTATTTCATGCACAAGCTTTGTATCAGAACCATACTCTACCCCTATGGGTACTATCAATCTGAGCATATTGTCGGAGAGTGTCCAGTTGAGAAGACGGCCTGTGATGAATTCTTTATTGGGAACGATCAGCTCTTTACGGTCCCAGTTCAAGATAATCGTAGATCGGATGTGAATCTGCGTAACAGTTCCTGTTGTATCTCCAATAGTAACCACATCGCCAATACGGATAGGGCGTTCAAAAAAGATAATCAAGCCAGAAACAAAATTAGCAAAAATTTCTTGTAGGCCAAATCCCAGACCCACAGAAAATGCAGCAACCAGCCATTGTAGCTCACTCCATGTAATGCCAATAGCATTAAAAGATATGCTCACACCAAACAAAATCAAGCCATAGCGTGTTATATTGACTATAGCAAAACGGCTCCCTTTTTCCATGTTTAGCTTTTGTAGTATATAAACTTCCAGAAATCCAGGAAGATTTTTGCTGGCAGCCCATGTTATAACCATGAGTATAATAGCATAGCAAAGATCACTTAGCATGATAGAGTTTTTGCCCATATCCCAAAGATGGATACTTTTAAAAATATTGAAAGCAGAGATAAAATCCTTCCAGATATACCATAGACCCAGAAAAATGCTTATAACCGCGATTGTCTTAAGAAAACGGCGTACCTGAATCAGCAGAGAGGGTATATGAAAATCATCCTGAAGATTACTTTCATTATTTTTTGCAATAGAATTCTCTTTATTCGTACTTACGGCATTCGTATCCGCCACAGGCATTTTTTCGGTTGCCTTCTTTACCTGATGGGAAGCATTTTCTTTGGAATTTTTTAATTGTTTTATCGCTTTTAACTTTATGGCTTTCAGCATACCTAAAGTTCTTCTTAAAAGCCATAGCCATCTTAAAGAAAAAGAATATACTATAAACACGCATAAAAGCAAAAGCAGAGTTTTCCAAAATCTTTCTGTAAGCTGTAATGCAGTATAGTAGTATCCAAAGGATGCCAGTAATACCAAGCCTGCTGGAAAGCCAAGAGCAAAGCAATGCCATAGCCAGGAGGTGATTGTAATGCCTTTATTTTCTTTGTTGTCTAATAATTCATGAATGATCTTCAAAGACGCTACAGAAATATTGTAGAGAAAAACCATCAGAGAGGTCATCCCTACAAGGTAGAAGATTCTGCCAAGGGAGCCTTTCCAAAAATCGTTTATCTGGGATTCCAGGCTTACAGAGATGAATACAGTCAATAAAGCAGGAAACGCAAACCAGGCAACATTTCTGCGGATAATTTTCATGACTTCGGGATTCCATCGAAAGTGTGCTTCTCCTAAGCCTTTAGGCAGGCATATCGCCCAGATAATTTCTATGACTAAAAACACGACACACAAAGAATTTAAGCCTTTTGAAATGGCAAAAATAAACTCAGAGTTTTGTAAATTCTGTCTCAGTAACCAGGAAAGAACAAAGATAAGAGCAGGCCAGAAAATGGCAAAGCTTATGCTTACGGCTAGTGCCTGGAAGCTCAAAGAAAGGCTATCTGTATTTACCTTTCCTGTGAGCATAGCAATATCGTTTAGTTTACGTTGTGCTAAAAATTTTATCCTTCCGAAAAACGACAAAAATATAAGAAATACTATAGATACTATAAAGTTATCCAGTATAGAGGATTTTATTTTGAGAAAAACTTCCTGCCATTCTTGTTTTTGAAGAAACCAGGATAAAGCTTCCTGGATTTTATTCCAATCCAATTTTCCTATATGAGTTGTGCTGCGAATCCAGAATATCCGCTCTTCTACATATTTTTTGAATTTTTTTACTTCCAATACAAACTGGTTTTCCTGGGTATCCAGCTCTACTAATTTTAAAAAATACACATTATAGTCTTTGAGCAATTGTTCTAGTAAAAATTTCTTTTTTTCAAGCTGTTTTTTTAACGCAAGCTCCATGATCTGCAATTCATTTCTGTTACTATTGCCAGGCAATTTGGATAAAATGCTATTGCTGATTTGTTCTATATTTTCAAGAGAGTTGACCATATCCTCCCATTCCAAAATTTGTATCTGTATTTCTGGGATATGAAAGGCGCGTACTTCAATATCAGAAGTATGCCTTCTTAAATCAGGCAGTTCCTGGTATTTCTTGCGTAGCATCCATCCAATACTATTGGTAATTCCCGCAATCTTGATTTTTTCCTGGATATTTTCTGCCTCTTTTCTCAATTCCAATAGTTTTTCTCTGATTTTTAATAAATCTTGAGATATTTTTTCGTGTTGTACTACAGGCCCTTGTGCTGAAGTGCGGAATGTAGCTAGCTGTATGTTTTCTTCTACTATCTTTTTTATGAAGGGGTGGGCATTCGCCATCGCTAGTTTTTCTTCTTGTGTTGATTGAATATCGCGTTCTGCCTGTATTTTTTTATTCTCCAGGATGGCTTTTTCCCAAAATTGGATATTTTGTTCTGCAATGGCTATTTTATTTTGATTTTGGGTTATCTGTGCTTTTAGAAGTGTATCCTTATCTGCTGAAACTTGTAGTTCTTTGGAAATAGTTGTCAGCTCTTGCTGGATGTTTTTTAGATTGGTTGCTAAAAAAATCCTTCTTGCCAATACCAGAAAAGCATTCTCTTCTACAATTTCTTTTGCATCAAGAATCCCCTGGGTTTCTTTGACCTGTTTTTGTAGCGCAGGGATCTTGCGCAAAATTTCGCTCTGGCGATCTTTAAAAATCTTTGTTTTCTTTTGCAGCTCTTCCTTTTCCTGGTTGGCAATGCTATACTCATTTTGAGCTTTGATAAGTACTTGTTCTAGCTTTCCTAAAGGCTCTTGAGAAAAATTCCCCTGGATTGCCTTTAGTGTTTTTTCTTCTAAGGCACTTTTGATCAATGCAGGTGCATTCTCAAAAAACTGGGTGTATTCTTTATATTTCAGTTGCCATTGAGAAATCTTTTGAAGATTTTCTAAAGATCCTTGATAGATTTCCAAGATTTTTTTCTTTTGCTCAGCGTCTAAAGTCGCTTCTGCTTCCATGGATTTGATTTGCTTTTGGATAAAATCCGCAGTAAATTCTTCTTCCTTGTACTGCCATGGATCTACTGGCTCACAAGGAAGAGAGGAAGCAAAAATACATAAAAAAAAGAACATGAAAATTATTTTAAACATGATATTCTCCAAATAACAATTAAGTAATTTCACAGTATTTACTCCTATTCTAACGTTTTCTGTGGTCACAGCCTTATTATAAATATGTATACCTACGTTCCGCAGCTTCTAGGAAGAAAAAAAGTATTTTAAGCGGATAGAAGTAATACTTACTCTTTACATAGTTTAAAAAAAACATGCATTTTGGTAACCCATTATACTATAATAGGCTATCATTCC
>CALKWO010000290.1 GCA_938003875.1 uncultured bacterium | reverse complement strand
CAAACGAATGGTTATCTGATTTTATTGGCTTTGGTCAAATTTTGGACCGATGCCCCCATAATTGTAGGTGCAACTCAATTTGAGCTTATGATATAGGTAGGCTTTCTTTAAAAAGAATCAAAGGCAGAGCCAATTGTCTCTGACCACGTCCAGAGGACGTGGTTTTCTGGGTCTGAATAAATCAACAATTGAAATTTGCATTTTTAATAATAGTGTTAATAAAGGTGGGATGTTGCTAGAATATGTAAAGACTGAATATCCTTTTGATAAGGATGTAGATATTGCAATAGTACGAGTTAAAAAAATCATATTATCGAAAAAAATAATAATTGAAGATCAACCAATCGAAATAGAAAGAAAAATATTTTTAATTGGTGCTGGAGATCAGAATGACTTGCCTAAGTTGTGTTTTGCAAATATAGTCACAACATATAAAGAAAGATTATTAACAGATGAAGATGATAAAAAAAAGAAAGTAAGAACTCTTAAGGCTATAGGAACAAATCTAATTTCATTTCCTGGCCAATCTGGATCTCCAGTTTATACTTTAGAAGGGAAGTTATTGGGAATATATGTTAGTGGTATAAAATGGTATGCTAAAACAGGAGAATCTCTAAAAGGAGCACCTCAGAATCCCAAAGAATGGGATGATTACTCACATTGGTCATGGGTTATTCCATTATTTCCATATCAAAGTCAAATTTTAAATTTTTTACAGGAGAATTGAAATGAGAACGATTTTAGTATTAATGTCATTATTACCCACTATTGTACTTACAGGTTGTAGTTCTTGGTGGTGTTCCTCAGGTTTTCAAATATACGATTTAGGTAATGGTGTTAAGATATTAGCGTTGGAAAATCCAAATGATGCTTATCCACTTTATGCATCTACTTTCAAAGCAGAAATGGACTTAGCACTTTCTAGTAAAGATGATCTTAGTAAAGTTTCATTAGGAGGGAAATACGAAAGTCAAGTAAAAGAATTATATGAAACTTTAGATAAGATAAATGCAGACCAAAGAAATGGAATTTTAGCAATATATAGTAAATTTATAACTGCGATGTCTGTATCTACCTCTCCAGAAGAAAGAGCCAAAGTATCAGATGCATTTGACAAAGCATTATTGAGAATAACAGAGCTTGCTGGAGAAATCCGCAAATTAAATATACAAATTGCATATGTAAAAACAGCTACTTCTTCAACCGAATGGGAAAAACTATTTAAACAAGGAAATATAACCAAAGAAAAAGCTAAAAAAGAAATTTAGCATAAAAATTTAAATTGTGATGTTATTTATGTTCATCAATATTTTTTAGTTAACTTTATGAGGCTAGGGACGATCGCCTGAAAGGCGGAACTGGTACCGCCTGCCTCTTTTAAATTTACCAGGATATTTAACCAGGAGTATCATATATGACAAAAACAAAAAATCATCTACCGTTAATTACCGAAATTTTAGAGATATACATGTATACACCAGAAGGAATTCCACTTTGGAAAGCTAAAGGCGTTGATATTACCTACGATAATCTACTTGAAAATATTTTTATTTTGAGCAGCGATATAGCTTCTTATTTTAAAATAAGACATGATCATCTATGCTCTCAAAACATTGCCAAATTACAGAAAAAAAAGTATCTATCAGAACATCTCCCTAATTTTAGGGAGATGTTCAAAATTGGTAATGCAGCACAAGCATCTCGTAATGTCTATTCGCTCACTCGACAGCAAACAGAACATTTGATTATGGATTTTGCAGGGACTAGAGCTTTTCAGAAAAAACATGATATTTTAAATAGGCTTCAATAAAAGTTGTCTGAAACCCTTATAAATAAAGGGATGTATTGAGTTGAGCAAGCTTTTTCTGCAGTTGAATCATAGAATCGAGCTATAGAAAAAGAATGTAACCTATTGCCTTTAAAAACTTAATAGTTTTTAAAGAATGGTCAGACACCTCCGTAACCTATTAAAGAATGGTCAGACACCTCCGTAACCTATTGCCTTTAAAAACTTAATAGTTTTTTATAAGGTGTTAAGACAGGGTATAAAGCGGATATTGTCACCTCCTGCCTTATTTAAAAGATTTGATTTCGTTTAGGGATAGGAAGAGGATCGTAACCTTTTTCGACAAGCCAGTAAAATTACTGCCTGGTTTCCCTTTTTTTATCTACGCAGTATACCTTTTGCAGTAGAAAGGAATATTATGGAATTATTAACTTTAAGTGACCAAACAGTTACAATAAATGGAAAAACCATTCCTAAAATTTATGGAGGTTTTGGAGCAGGGCAACCTGCTATCTTGGCAAAACAAATCGCAGAGCTTCATGGAAGAGAATTATTTAAGATTAATCAGCTTATCAATAGCAATCTCGATTGGTATGAAGAAGGAATTGACATTATAAATTTGGCTATACTTCCAGAGTATAGCCAAATTTATCGTAATTTTTTATTAAATTTTTATAGTAATGATGCTTTGAATGCTTCCAAATACATCTACCTGCTATCCCAGCAAGGCTATGCCTTACTTTGTCGTGACTTAAAATCTGACCTTGCGAAACAAACTTATAAGGAAATGATCAGAAAATATTTCAAGATGGAAGAAATTCAACAACATCTAAATATTACTATTGATCAAACATCTGGAAAATTATCTAAACTTTTAGTAGAAATTACCAATCAATTTGAACTATGCAAAAAAATGGCAGAAACAGCAGGTTTAACAGGAAATCATGCTATTCTATCTGCCTCTATGGCAGTAAAACATTTTTTAGGATATGACCCTCTTGAATTGCTAGGCCAAAAGCAACTTACTTGTGAAGTTCAAGAAATCCATCTTGCTCCAACTGCAATAGGCAAAAAATTCGAACTTTCAGCTCAAAAGGTCAATAAACTTTTGGAAAAAGTTGGTCTTCAAGAATCTTTTCGTGATGCCAAAGATAAAAAATGCTGGAAGCCTACAGAAAAGGGAAAAGCATTTTCCGTACTTAAAGATACAAACAAAAAGCATAAAGATGGACGAGCTGTTCAGCAGCTTATGTGGCTAGAAAGTGTAATTCCAATTCTGAAAGAATCTGAAAACCAATCAGAATTTATTTTTTAAAGTTTTACAGTATAGCCTTCCATTGTGGAGGGCTTGTTTTTTATTCGTATTTTAGAGCCATGTCGTTTATGATTCTAACACAACAATGCAATTGATTGAGCTAACGCTCAACAATTGATTTCAATGTTAGTCGGCTCATAGTTTAATGAGAGTTGTGATTAACATAGAATTTTAGGAACAAATATATGGCAAACTGGAGTTATTCAAGATTTGTTCGATATGTTGCAAATAACACAGATTCTGAACAAATGGTAGTATATTCTGACTCTGAGCTAGATGAAAGAAAATTTGTAGACAATGCAGTGGAATACTTAGGGCGGTTTTGGGCACCGAAATTAGGAAGAGAGTACACTCCTCAAGAATGGAAAACTGGCAAAAAAGGGAAACCAATGGCAATTGATTTAGTCAGATTTATTGATGAAAATCAAAAAAGCGAAGATAGAGAAATAGATATTGCAATTGAAGTAAAATTTATAATAACGAGCCAGGATTTTACAAATCAAATACTAGAAGATGTACTTCGTTTATTATCTCTTCAAATTGCAAAAGAAAAATATCTTTTAATAGGGGGACGCAAAGAATTTTACAATAAAGTTTGGCAAAATGAAGCAATAAAAGCAATTCTTCCTTTAGAGCATGACCCAAGGTTTCCAGTGTATCAAGGAAAATCTGCTTGGGCAAGACTCTGGGCACCCGCTCAATATCATGCTTTAGGCAATATAAATATAGATAGGACTGCACTTCCAAAAGAAGTTTTAAATAGATTAAATACATTAACCGATGGCCTTCAATCTCAAGTAGGGAGAGAAGATTTTAAGATTGATTTTAAAAACTTTAATGTTGAACTTAAATCTTTCTTTTGTCCTCGAGGAGATTGGGGGCTTACAGATGAAGATAGAGAGTGTGATTTTATTGATGTAAGGCTTTGGAAATTTAAATCGTTATCATAGAAAAATTTAGAAAATTATTATTAAAATTTGAGGCTAAGGTTTGCATATGCCCTGAAAAGCGGAAACTGACACCGCCTGCCTCTTTTTTGACATGTCAGTATACTTTGTCAGGAGTATTGTAATGAGCATAAAATCAAAAAAAATTCTTTTAATTGGTGATATTTTGGAAAGCTGTGAACAAAGGTTAAGTTCTGTTCCTCTTTGGAAAACAAAGGGAGTTTCTATAACTTTGGAAAATTTGGAAAGACATGTGTTTACTTTGAGTACAGACCTAGCATCCTATTTCAACATACGACATGACCATTTGGTAGAAAGAAATATATATAAACTACAGAAAAAAGGATACTTAGCTAACCATTTCCCCACTTTTGGGGAAATGGTAGAGATCGGTTCTTCAGCTCAAAGAATGCGTTTAGTTTATGCACTTACCCAAGATCAAACAGAACATCTTATTGCCGATTTTAGTGGGTCAAAAGCATGGGAGAAAAAACATGCTATTTTGACAAGCCTTCAAGAGATTAGAAGTGCAGTAAGGCAGGGAGATTATGCTAAAGCAAGAGAAAAAGCTCAAACTTGGGATGGAGTGCAATTGCTAAAAGATTTAGGATTTATTTCTTCTATTCCCAACAATATTGCAACAAAAAAGGATATAATACAGTTTCTTAAAATTCCAGAAAGCACCTTGAATAATTTCCTACGAAAACACAACCAAAATATCAAACCAATTTCTTTAGATTTAGAAACAATAAAAGCTTTAGGAAGCAAAGCAAAACACATGAAGGGCTATTCTTTTGATGATGTGGCAAAAATAACTTTTGGGATGGATACAGAAAAAGGGATAGAAGCTAAAAAAATGTTATTTGGAAATATAGGCAACTTTTTAAAAATAGAAACAAAGGGTGAAATAGAATGGCGTAGTGTACTTTCCAAAGTTTTTGAAGGCTTTGATCTCAGGTATAATCATCCTATTGGGAGCTACCGTGTAGATTTCTTTATCCCAAATTTCTTTGGCTTCGGCTTATGTTTGGAGTGTAATGGCTACTGTCACAAATTTTATGATCTAGAAGAAGAGAAAAGACGAGAGGAATATATCAGGGAACGCTATGCCCTGGTTCGCTTTCATCATAAAATAAGCCTGGAAGATTTGGTGAATGGTATTCTGAAAGCCAAACCCAAAGAAGTCATCACGCTGTACAATATTGAACAGCTTGTTTAGAGGAATCTTTTTGTGTAGCCTTCTGTTATGGTAGGCTTTTTTTATGCATTTTTAGAGCCATATCGTTTATGGTTCTAACATTTCAATGCAACTGACTGAGCTATCGCTCAGCAGTTGATTTCTATGTTATACTGCATGGGCTAGCAAGCTAGCCTGGCAGGCATAACAAGTCGCTTTAA
>CALKWO010000289.1 GCA_938003875.1 uncultured bacterium | reverse complement strand
GATAAGATTACAGCTTACGCACGGGAAAGATTGCCTCCGAAGGAGGCTAATTCAGTCACTTAAAAAGGTTCGATTCCGTTAGTCTCTATCGACAAAAGACGCAGGGATTGCGCTGAAGGTCGTCTTTTCCGAATAGGTGGTCATTTTCGGCGCAACCCTGCGGCTACAAATCATTCCCTTCAATGACTTATTTTGATTTGTGAATCTCTAGTTGGTCTTGAACTGAATCAGGCTCTTTTGGTAGTCGCTTGGTGGTTCATAGCCTAAAAGATGGATAAAGGATGCTGTAATGTTGGCAATTCCTGGTTTTACAAGGCTTTTGTCTATTGTATATTCTCCTTGATAGCAACTATCCAGAATGAAAAAAGGAATAGGATTGAGGGTGTGGCTTGTTTTCTTTTTGTCGTTCTTATCTAATTTTTCTTCAACATTTCCATGATCTGCACAAAAGATTACAATCCCTTTTTGTCGATAGGTTTCTTCTACAATCTGGGGAAGAAGGCTATCTAAAGTCTTCATGGCCTGAATGCAAGATTGGATATTGCCTGTGTGTCCAACCATATCGCCATTGGCATAGTTTACGCGTAAAAAGCGATATTTTTGAGATTGGAGAGCTAGCATCAGCTTTTCTGTAACTTCCTTGGCCTTCATTTCAGGACGGCTTTCGATAGTTTCGTTTGGATCAGAGACTACCTCTTCATATTTTTCATAATCTTTGTTGACATACCCACTTTTATTTCCATTCCAGAAATAGGTAACATGCCCGTATTTATGGGTTTCTGCAATAGCATAAGAAGGAATTTTAGAAGCGCAGAGGAATTGTGCCGATACATTCTGGATATCAGGAGGAGGCACCAGATATTTAGGCGGAATATGAGCCTCTGTATCGTATTCCAGGAGTCCAGCATATTCTACTTTGGGGAATTCTCCTCGGTCGAAGTGGGGAAAATCTTTTTGTGTAAATGCCTGAGAAATTTGTATAGCACGGTCGCCACGGAAATTGAAATTGATGACAAGATCATTGTCTTCCATCTTGCCCACAGGTAAGCCTTTTTCATCTACAATGACAAAGGGAGGATTGTACTGGTCTTCATTTTTGGGTTTATCGCATACCCTTCGGGAGGTTTCAATTGCCTCTTGGACAGATCGGAAATAACCAGGATATTTTTCTGAAATTCCTTTCAATTCTTCTGCATTGAGCCTTCCATAGACATGGGCATTCCAGCCGCGTTTTACCATGCCCCAGTCAGAACCATAGCGATCCATGGTTACATACATTCGCCCACCACCAGAAGCGATCTTGGCATCCAGCCCTGGCATCTGGCTCTGTAAAGAAGATAGCTTATTTTCCAGCTTTTCTACATACTCCAGAGCAGACAGGGAAAGAACATCTCTCCCATCAAGTAGCGCGTGGATGCGTATTTTTTTTACACCTTCTTTGACTACGCCATCTAGCAATTGAAACAACTGATTTATATGAGAATGAATATTGCCATCAGAAAGAAGTCCTAGAAAATGCACTGTGTTGTTGTTTTTGGCTGCTTTTCCTACCAATTCTTTCCATGTTTTGGAGGCAAAAGCCCATCCTTTTTCTAAAGATTCATTGACTAGCTTTGCTCCCTGGTTATATATCTGGCCTGAGCCAATAGCATTGTGTCCTACTTCGCTATTGCCCATATCTCCATCATCGGGAAGGCCGACAGAAGTACCATGTGCCTTGAGTTCTGTATACAGCCCTTTCTCCTGGCTTTCTTTCATCCACTGCAAGAGATTTTTAGGTTCAGCAAGATGAAAGGCATCTCCTTTATCTTTTTTTCCTATTCCAACTCCATCCAAAATCACTAGAACAACAGGCCCTGGCCTGCCAGAAAAATACTTTGATTTATTTAAACATTGGTTCATGCTATAGTAAACCTTTCTGAAAAAATTTACTCTACAGGTTTTTTGTGTAATAAATGAGGCGGTAATAAAATTCGGCGTATGGAAAGAAGAGGTGTGCCATGAATTTCTTTTTGTGCTTTTTCCATGAGATGGTCTGGGACTCCTACGAAAAAAATAGGAATGCCTGTCTTTTCTGAAGCCGCTTTTGTCAATTCATACCCAGAAAGCACTGTTTCCCAATCTGTTTCTTCTAAAAGATGGTTGTTAGAAACCAGATGAGTGACTTTTAGCCCTGAGGCCTTTTCTATCATGCCTAGCATTTTTAGAACACCGTCCAGATCCCCTGTAAAAGGACGATTTCGATTGACCACTAAAAAAAGTTCATATTCTTTTAATACCTGGAAAGCTTCCTGGAAGTAGGAAAGAACTCTTGCTCCTGTATCTTCGCCTCCTACATCGAGCAGAGTATACCCAGGAGGACTTTGTATCAATCCTTTGATCTCAGGGACAAGTATAGGCAGATCAGCATAACGTCTTTCTCCTTCAGGAATTACAACTCTTACACCTCTTCTTCGTAAAAGTTCTGTAGCCTCTCTGCAACGAAAATAAGGTTTGATAATGTCAAGGTCTATGATTGTGGTTTGGGGATGTCTCTCATTCAAAGATAAAGCATAATTTACAGCCACTTCGCTTTTGCCACTACCAAAATTTCCTGTAAACAAAAGCACTTTATGGGCAGGAGCATAGAAATCATTCATTTTTCGAAAATCCATTCCTTGTTACAAATTGTAACGATTTTACAAGAAAGGTAACGCTTTTAGAATTGAGTAACCTAAAGAAGATAAGCCAAAAAGCACTATAACTCTTTATAAAAATATTTTTCTCTATGGTACATATTTTGCATAAATATTTTCAGAGAGTATCTGCGGGTAATCAGGGGAGTCAGAGTTTTCAGATACTCTTTTCTTTTTACTCAATTTTCATCATCCTCTATTTCTTCAATCTCATAATCTTCTTCGACCATTTCTTGAATTTGTTTTTGGTTGGATAGGACTTTATTCAAGTCTTTTTCTATACTTTGATAGATCGCTTCTATATCTTCTATAGCTTCTTTGATGCTCTTTCCTGTTTTCAGATTATCATGAAGAACATCATTTTGCTCTAAAAGTTGTATTGTATACATAAACTTTTTGGCTTTTGTAGCAAGGATTCTTTTAATTTCCAACCCAAAATCGGCTTCCTCGAAGGTTATCTCTTCAGCATCATTACTTTGAAGAATTTCACCAAGCAATTGAGAAATTTCCCACCACAACAAACATTGAGTAGAGTCAATCTCATACTCTTCCATCAAATAATCATATCTGGAGTCTTTGAGAAACCCTGTCATCTGAGAAACATGAATATCTAAATTATTTACCAGATCAAGGCTTAAGAAAACTGACATAAAAAATCCTAGTCAATCTCATTTTGAAGATTTTTATGGCAAAGATACTCAAAAAAGACAATTACGATTTCTGCATCTTTGCCATGAAATTTCTTCTTATTTCTTGAGCTACGGATTACACATCCGCAACGGTTAGTAAACACTCCTAATTTCTAGGACAATTTTCAATTTTAGGATAGATGGAAATGTTGGAATAGTCCTCTACTTTAGGATAGACATCTATGCCTGAATAGTCTTCTGTTTTAGGATAAACAGAAATTTGGGAATAGTCTTCTAGTTTAGGGTGTACAGATAAAGACGAATAGTCTTCCAATTTGGGATATGCTTTAATGCATCTTATACAGGAACAAAGTAAAACACAAGCAATAACGGCTACGACAAAGCACTTTCTCATAAATAAACCTTTCTCAAGAGAAAAATGACTATGCAAAACTTTGGAAGGTTGTTTCGCATTGAATTAATACATCTCTAACACCAGAAAGTAAAGGAAATTTTTTCTGTAATTCAAAAATTTTTTGTGCGATCTCACGATATTCTTCTTGCTGCTCAGTAGATATTTCCTGATTTTCTGCACGCTCAAGAAACATTTGGAAAAAACTATCTACCAGCTCCATAGCCTCATCTCTATCTTTCAAAGAGCGATCAACGTCTGATTTGGCAGAAGCAATGCATTGCAGAAGAGAGCTGTAGTCTTTACCTGAAGATGAAATGGTAGCATTGTGGCTATCTTCTTCCCTTTCTTGATTCTCTAAGGGAATAACAAAAGCATGATTACAAGCAGGACACTTAATCCGTTTGCCCCCTGCATTGTCAGGAAGGCGCAAAATTTTTTCACACCCAGGACATTTTGTTTGCATACTACTTACCTAAAAGACAGATATTGTTATGCTTTTTGGGACACTCATATCATTTTATCAAAAGCTAAAAAAAAGTAAATATTTTATTATTGTAGTTTTTTACAAATAGTATGCACTCCATAAGATTGGATTTTTGAAAAGCTTATACAATATATTTCACAAAATTTGCTTGTTGACTACTGTCTTGATGTAATTTATAATATAAAACAATCTACAATATAAAATTTTGTCTTTACCGCATTCTAAAGCAGATGCTATTATCATAGCACTGCTTAGCCTGCACAGCTTTAATTATTTGTATAGGAAATTATAGTTTTAGTGATACACTTTAATCTATATTCCAAATCTTAGCCCTGAAAGGGCGAATATAATAGACATGGGCAACGCCCCTGGCAATTGAAATTTTTCTGCATTCCAAAAATACTATTGAGACAAAAGGAAAGGAGCGAAGATGAGAAAAATAAAAATTGTTTTATTGATTCTCTATTTTTTATTTTTTTTACCCTTGTCCAGTGCTTCCCTGATTGCCTATTATTCATTTGAAGGCAATGCCGATGATTTTAGCGGGTCAGGATATCATGGAACAAACTACGGAGCGACTCTGGTATCAGGATATAGAGGGCAAGCATTCTATTTTGATGGGTCAGACTATATATATAGCGGCCTGAATATCAATCCGAGCGCATTGACACAATTGACAATGGGTGCATGGGTAAAAGCATCCAATTCCAGCCCTGTGCGCCAGGTCATATCTCATGATAATGGTGGCTATGATAGAAGTCTTGGTATTGATTCCAGAGGCGGAGGAACAGGCTGGTCAGCCTTTAAAGGATCAGGAGTGATAGGCTATAGCCCAGTAAGCTTAGAAGAATGGGTATTCATTGCTGTATCCTACAATCAGGCTACATCAACAGCAATGCTTTATGTCAATGGAGTAACGTATTCCTCTACAAGCGGGCTTGGCGAAGGCTACAGCTACACAAATATCGGTCGAAATCCTCTTTCTGGCGGAGTAGAATACTTTATTGGGACAATCGATGAAGTTTTCTTCTATTCGGAAGCATTGAACGCTTCACAGCTAGACAATATTAGGCTTAACGGAATTGTGCCAGAACTTTCTACTTGTTTTTTTATGCTCCTGGCACTATCCTTTTGCATACAAAGAGGTACGAAATCTCATCTCTCTAACTTTTTAAGGAGACATACATGATAAAATTACCCCTTTTTATTCTTTTTACTCTGATGCTAATGATATCCACTTCCTCATACGCTGCCAGTTTTACAGATGCAGTGGCGGCCTATGATATGGAATACTTTGTCAATGGAAATCTTTATGATGCATCAGGACATAATAACAATTCTGTTTCTTTGGGAGGAGCAGAAAGTGTATCTGGTTTGTATGGCAAGGCACTGCAATTCGATGGTAGCGATCAGGTCTCTATAGCAGATAATGCATCTTTGAGGCTAGGAAATCAGATTACTCTTGAGGCTACATTTATCGTAACTTCAAGAGCATTGGACTGGGTAAGAGTCATTGGCAAAGGAGAAGCAGGCCCAAGAAATTATGGCTTATGGTATCATCCCAGCACTACCACTGGCTATTTTTTGTTCCAGATGTATGGCGCGAATGGAAATGTAGATGCCCGCTTGAGTGCCATAGTACAGCTAAATACAGTATATCATATGGTAGGAACTTATGATGGCAGCGTCGCAAGGTTGTACTTGAACGGCACTCAAGTAGGCACACACACTGTTAGTATGAATCCATATACCAGCACTGATCCTCTGACCATTGGTGGTGCTAACTTTCATGCTAAGCATATTGGCACGATTGACAATGCGGCTGTTTACAACTATGCCTTGAGTACCTCTGAAATTACTCAGTATTCTTCAGGCAACATCGGGACAACCAGCATACCCGTTCCAGAGCCTTCCTGCCTCCTGCTTACTATTATAGCCCTTAGCTTCATAATTTGGCAATGTCATAGGTTATGAAACAAAAGTCTTTTGATAAAAAGAACTACTCATATTTGTAGCCGCAGGAATAGTTTCTGACTCGACCAAAGAAACAGGGATTGCGCTGGCGTTCGGCCTTTAAGCAGACACGGCTTTTTCGGCGCAACCCTGGCTACAATCTATTAAGATAGAAGACTTAAACTTAACAAAATTCATATCTTATCCTTCTTGTTATCATTTAAGGAAGATTTCATGCTTCATGAACCATTGGTAGATTTTTTACGCTCTGCCAGAAGAATCCTTGTGTTTACAGGTGCAGGGATTTCTACACACAGTGGTATCCCTGACTATCGGGGTGCGAAAGGCATATGGAAAGAAAGAAAGCCTGTTGACTACCAGGATTTTATGAATTCAGAAAAAGCAAGGACAACTTACTGGAAATTTTATGCACACGATTGGGAGCAATACCATAATGCCAAGCCTAATCTGATTCATCAAGCTATTGTTGATTTGGAACTGGCACAAAAGCTCGAATGTGTTGTCACACAAAATATAGATGGCTTACACCTTTTAGCAGGAACTTCTCCTAGAAAACTGATTGAGCTGCATGGAACAGCACGCTCTGTAGAATGCCAGACATGCCATGAATGGAGTAGCCCAGATCCTTATATAGAATATTTTTTACAAAATCGCGTTTGCCCTCGTTGCAAGTGTGGTGGTTTTCTCAAGCCAGCAACCATCAGTTTTGGGCAAAATCTTAAAGAAGAAGACTTACTTCTGGCAGGGCAACATGCTTTGTCTTGCGATCTGGTTTTAAGCATAGGATCCACTCTCTCTGTTTATCCTGCTCAATCTATACCACTTCTGGCAGCCGAAAGGGGTACTCCCTATATTATTATTAATAAAGGCCCCACAGATCATGATTCTCATTCCAGACTTACCTTACGGCTAGAAGGAGATGCCCTGGAAATTTTCCATCCTGCTGTCCAAAAGAGTCTGGAAAAAATCAAAAGTTGTGGTGTATCCTGCCGTGATGCCTGGGAAGAAGACCGATGATAAGAAAATCAGTCTTCTTTGTAGCAAGGCGTATACAAGAAAAATAAAAACGTAGTAATGAAAAAAATCTTGGAAAAAAAGAGCTTTCTTGCTATGATATTTTAGCTACACGTTTATATAGAAAACCACCAATAGGACTCTAAAGATGAAAGAATTATATGATTTACTGACAAGCCTTGACCCAACTTCTTCTGCCAAAATTTTTTCCATTTTGGAAAAAAAGCTTTATTCTCTTTGTGAAAAAGGACAGGAAGGCGTAGGCTACTATTTTTTAATCATGAAAAAAGGCTTAAGGGTTTTTCCTTTAATATTTCAAAACAGAAAATATGAAGTCCAAAAACCCTTTGATGATTATACTAATACACTCTATCAGTTTTTAAAAGTCAATAGGATCCACTCTATTCTGATACGAAGAGAAGCAGATGTAAAGACCTTACTGGAGTATCTGAGAGGGGAAGGGCCAAGACCGCCACAGGTTCTTACCAACGTATATCTTAGAGATTTTGAGCTTACAGAAAAAATATTCGAAGCAATACTCTCCATTCTTCTCTATCCATCTCAGCAGTTGAATACTATGGTTCGTGCCATAAGCGATTACCAAAAGACACAGGATGCAAAGCTCAAGGAAGCCCTGCAAAAAATGCACGGAGACTGGATTGCCACTCATAACCAGCTTACTTCTAATATCGAAGAAGTTCTTTCGCGCTATTCCAGAATCACATTTATTATCCGATATCCTTTGGGAAAAATCCGCAGCGAAGATATCGAGCCAGAAGGTTTTCACATTTTCTTCGAGGATGCAGAGTTTGATCTGGAATACTCAGAATTGAGGAAATCAGACTTTTTCCGAAAAGCCATATATGTTGTAAAAGGGGATAGAAAAGATCGCCTGGACAGTCTTGTTATAAAGGCTGGCATGGATGTAGAAGATTTGTTTTCTTTGATCTATAAAATTCGAGGCAAAGACAAGCTTCTTTTCAGCATTAAACCAGACTATCAGCCCTATCTGGATCAAAAACAATTTCCAGAAGAATTGCAAGGCAAATTTGGGGTAAGGTATCCTATTGGCGAAGATTCCAAGATTGAAATTGTAACATTAGGAAACAAGTGGGCTATTCGGGATGCGAGCAAAAGCGTCAGGTATATTATTGAAAAAACAGAAAATAAGCTGGAAGTATATCAGAAAATCGAAGATATTCCTCATATAAAAATCAACCCTATCAAGGTAGGCGTATTGGATATTGAAGACGAATTCTCGGATTTGATTCTGATTCACAAAAAAAATTCCCGCTTAAAAGACTTGATTGTGAAATTGAAAAAACACAATACCAATTTGCAAAAAATCGTCCGTCATTTGCAAGAAAAGAATACTGATCTGGAAAGCAAGCTTGCTCAGGAGCGAGACAGAAAAGGAGGATTCCAGGAAATCCAGATATTGGAACAAAGATTACAGCAATGGCAGCAGGATCAGGAAGAATCAGAGCTTGCCAAACAAATGATTCTCGAAGAATTGGAAAATACAACAAGCGAAGAAATCAGCCAGGAATTCATCCATAAAATTTCTCAAACCCTGAAGCTTTCCACAGAAGATGTATTGAAGCTTCTTTCTCCTGAATTGATTGAAGATGTTGTCCAAAATCGCTTAAAAAACAAGCAGCATGATGAAACATTGTCTTTTTTGATCGAGTCAGGAAGAGCCATTCCTTATATTGAAAAAGGGTTAAAAGAAAATCAACTTAGCCCTCAGGAAGTGAAAGAATTTTTCCTTGCTCCAGGAAATCCTGTATCTCAGAAAGCCCTGACCAAAAAACTTGCTCAGCAAATGTCCAGACCTTATGCTTTACCGCAGGTTTCAAACTATACTTTTGAGACTTACTGCGATTTTTCTCCTCAGCCTGGCGGCGATACATGCCTTATCTATCCTCTGGACTTTGCCCGATATGCTATTGCCATCATAGATATGGAAGGGACGGGGCTGGAACAATCTTGCAATTTGATGACGGTAAAGGCATTATTAGAGAAAGAGATAGAAAACCTGCGCACCCAGTCGTGTGAAAAAATTCTGTTTTCTCTCCACAAACAAATATCGTCTTTGCGCCAAAACGACGAACGTTTTTCCTGTTTTGCAGGACTTTTAGGTATTTTCCATTCTTTGGAGCATAGTTTTACTTATACAAGAGCTTCTTTACCATATCTTTATATTTATAATCGTAATCAAAGCAACGGCCATTTTTTAAAAGAAGCAGGCGTACCTAGAATTGGGCTTAAAACACAGGAAGAACATTATCTAAAGCCTCCTTATAGAATTGAACTAAAACCCTATGATGTGCTATTTATAGCTACCAATGGTCTGATTGAATCTATGGGTACCTATGAATCCTTTGCTTCCCTTATGGACTATTTGCCAAGAACAAAAATAGCAAATTTTTTCAAGGAAAAAACGGAACAGTTGCGCGGTGGCAAACCTTTGGAAGATGACGTTTTGTTGTTTACTTTTGAAAGGCATTCTGGTAATGATTGAAATATCAGGAATCTTAAAGACAAAAGAAAGTGAAATAGCGCAGGAGTATAAAATTTTTGAAACAGACCATAAAATTCTCAGGGTTAGCAATACCAGGGAAAAAGAATGGTATGACCTGAGGCCTTTGTCCCAAGACCATGAAACCTTTTCCAGCATTATCAATGCTCTGGAATCTAAGCCTGTTCTGTCCAACCAGCATGGATATGGTCTTGTGGTTTGCCATGGTATCCTGACCTATGAAAATTGCGACTTTTTAGTAACAGATCCCTTTGGCGGTTATATCTGTTCAGACTATCTTCGAGGAATCTCTATTGAAAATACGCCTAAGCTCAAGAGCAAAGATATCAATCTCTTTATTTTAGACCTTACTTCTACCCTCTTGCGCTGGAAAAATTTTCATGGCTATATCAGCTCTCAGACTATGTTGGTAGACAAAAGCTTTGATTTTATAAGAGCAGGGCTGATCTGCTTTCCAGAAGAATCTCTTGTCGAAAAATACCAGGATTTTTTGAGGCCTCAGGTGTATCTTAAAAAGCTTGCCAATAACCAATTGATTCCAGACGATCAGTATGCTCTTGCATTGCTTATACTTCAGATTATGTCTTTGAATCATGGAATATATGAGCCTTTAGCTACTACGGAAATACTCCAAAAGTTTATTATTTTTCTGAAAGACAAAGAGATATACCGTTTTTTTTCTTTCAAGCTGGCACCTTATATCCAGAAGCTTCTGACAGGCTCAGTCACTATCGATGAAGTCCATGCTTTTTGCCAGGAAATGGGACGAGAGATAGAATCAGGGCTAAAACGAGAGGATTTGCTAAAACGTTCTCTTCAGGTAACAGAAGGCTTTTCTATTAAGCTTTCGCGCAGTTCGCTCTATCAGGGGTTTTCTTGTCCTTACTGCGGAATTCTAGCTCCGAGATTCTCCGCTTCTCAAGGCATGGAGGCATGTCCTGTATGCAAAAGGCAGGTTTTCTACCCCCGTTCTCTGGATCGCAAAATATGCCCATCTTGTAAAAACGATTTTGATCTGTCGAAAGAATTCTGCTCTTCCTGTAGTTCAGGAGAAGCATCTAGTATTTCCAGCTCTAATCTCGAAGTAATCGAGCCTATTCTTCCTGTTTTAGAAGGAACAGGAGAAGCCCTCAATCCTCTTACTATCTTGCCTGGATTTGAAGAAATCGAGCTGCCTTCGGAAAAGCAAGTATTCTCTTCCAGAGAAGACTATAGAGAAATCAAAAAGACACAAGCTTTTGCAAGGCAAGATCCAGAAAAAAAAGAAATGACCAGAGGCATTCCGATTATGGAAAAAGATTTTACTTCTATGCAATGTCTATCGCAGGGCAACAATCTCATGATTGAAGTAAAAGATGCCAATCCTGGAAAATGGAAATTACAAATTTCTATGGATGAAAAAGGAGAGAGTAGCTTAGAGGAAAGAGATTATATCAGCGTGGAAAAGAAAGATCTGCGATGTGGAATCGCAATAGATCAAAAAGAAACAGCCGATCAGCCCTTCTTGTTTGTCATTCTTTATAAAGAAGGGGAATTTCTATGCAGCCAAAAGGTTCTTCTGGATGCTAAGAATAAAGGGATTCTAGGAAAAATCTGGAAATAGGAATGCCAATGGAAAGCATAGATGTAAAGGAAAAAACTTCCAGGGATGTAGTTATTCTTGCTTTGTTGTCTGTCTGTGCTTTGTTGATCGCTTTTAATATTGTTTTATTGAATCAATCTTATTTTCAAAAAAAAGCGTTGCAAAAAGAAAAGCAGAAACAAGCGGATCAGATAGCAGAGATGCAGAAGGCTGGCCTTGCCCAGATCGCTGACTGGCAGGCTGAACTTTCTGCCTGGACAGACATAGAACAATCCATAGAGTCTATGCTTCAAAAAGACCATGAAAAATCTTTGCTCTTTCTGACAAATGCAATACAAAAATACAATCAAAATCCCCTTTTTTATTATTTAAGAGCACTGTCAAACGAATTTTTAGGCAAAGAAGAAGATGCTATACAGGATTTTACGATATATCTGGCTCATGCTACATCTTCTGCTCATGGCCTTTGGAAAAGAGCTTTCCTGTATTACAAACAAAAAAAGTGGGTACTGGCTATAGAAGATTTGGAAAAGCTCCTCGTGATCGCCCCAGATCATAAAGACGCACAGAAACTTTTGCAAAAAATAAGAGAAACAGATCAGTAAGGAATCGGAATTAAATAAGTTCCCCATTTAGACGATAAAGATAACGATTAAG
>CALKWO010000288.1 GCA_938003875.1 uncultured bacterium | reverse complement strand
TTGCTACTTTTGAATATGATCCTCGGCTTCATCCCTCCATGCCTGCTGCCACTAAAGTCAATTTAGCAGGAGAGATGAATGGATGGAATCCCAACGCCAATTCTCTTGTCAAAGAGGGAATGGTATGGACCATAACGCTTCCTATAGCCCCAGGACGCTATGAATACAAATTTGTCGTGAATGGCAGCAAGTGGACACCCGATCAGGGCAATCCACCCAAAGATGGAGGCGATTGCAATTCCGTAATAGAACTCAAACCAGGGCGTTGCAGCAATAAAATTTTAAGCGATGCAACGGAACTCGTTGGAAAGGAACTGGTTTTCAAAATCTATAGACCCCAGTCCAACGTCTTGCAAGCTAAAGTCAACAAGCAGGCTTATCCCCTGGAAAAAGACAAAGACGGCTATTTTCATGGTCGTGTCCTTGTGCAGGAAGAACAGCCTCAATACTCTATTCTGGAGCCTCAGACCTTTTGGGAAGGGATGAAAAAGATCTATACCTTCAGCAATTTTACCAAAGTCCTGAACAACCCAGAGTTTCCTTTTAGCACTTTCTTCCTCAACTCTCTGATTGTTGCAGCAGGAACAGCCCTGGCAACAGTTTTTCTATGCACAATGGCAGGATATGCCTTTGCCAAAAAAGAATTCTTCATGAAAAAGCAGCTCTTTGCCATCCTTCTTAGCACCATGATGATCCCAGGCATGATTTTCATGGTACCCCAATTCGCCATCGTGAATAAATTCAACTGGATCAACAGCTATCAAGGAATGATCGTACCCCATCTTGCCAATATTTTCGGCCTTTTCCTCTTACGCCAATACATCAGCACCATTCCCGATTCCCTGTTTGAAGCAGCGACCATTGATGGAGCAAGCGAACTTCAGATATTCAAGATTATCATCATCCCGCTTTCCTTACCCATCATGGTTACGCTATTCCTGCTCACCTTTGTAGGCCAATGGGGAAATTTCCTCTGGCAGCTCATCGTCAATACCCCTGATTCTGTCTACCGCACCTTGCCCGTAGGCCTTGCCTTATTCCGAGGCCAATATGGTCAAGATTGGGAAATGATGATGGCAGGTGCCTGCTTCTCCATTCTTCCCATCGCCATTCTATTCCTACTCGCACAACGAGTCTTCATCGAAGGTATGACAAGCGGGGCAGTAAAAGAATAACATCATCTCAGTGCATCCACCAAAAGCTGGATCTTCCTGGCAAAATGAGCTAGACAAATTTTCTTTTGCCAGGAGGCACTCTTTTTATTCCTTCCAGAAGGCTTGCCCTTCGCCTCCATAAAGGCACAATCGCTTTCAATCAATATATAAATCAAAAAGCCAGCCATAATGAAAGCAAAATCAAAATTATTTTAGGGATTAAAAATGGAATGATTATGTAGCACAAATAGACAGCTAAATCCGCAAAAGTGATTTTCTTTTTTTTTTGCCAAGTTTCTTTATATGTTAGAGGAAAGTGTATCGTTTTTAGTATCTCTTTTTTTTTTCTTCAGGTTTATCTATTGTTGCTTTTTTAAAATATTGGTTTATATTGCCACCATCGTCATATATCGCTTCTAAATCCTTCTCAACAACCATTCCTGTTTTTTTTAAACTACTCTTTGCCTCTGATGCTTGCTGAGAAATATGTCTTACAAAAGGATTTAAAACAGTATCCTGTTTTTCACCAATAAACTCATTACTATCACTTTGTATAATAGGAAGTGTATTTTGGCTCAATTCTTTTATTATTTGTATCTCTTGGCTAACGTTTTCGATTTTATTCATGATCTGCAAAAGATGATTGTTCTCTGTCCTATGGGGTATTTCTAAAACTTTAAAGAGAAAATCCCAGATTTTTAAATGATCTTTCTGAAGAAGATTCTGATATTCTAAAGAAAATTGATTTTCTGCTTTCGATTTATCGGAAATTCTTTCTGCTAATGTAAGATTATAGTTCAAAAATAACTCTTGAAGATGCTCATATTTATCGTGCATTTTTTTTGTATTGTCAAAAATAATAAATACAAAAAAACCAGTAACCAATAGAGATGTTATGCATATTATTAAAAGAGTTTCCATGCTGCCCCCTTCATATTCATTTTTGTAGCTTATTTAAAATTTTTTGTTTTGTTGATTCTGCCAATAGAGCAATTTCCGAATCGTTATAGTTGCACAAATGATTTAAAATGGGAATTGCCTTTTCTCCTGCATTTTGTAAGCATTTTATCGCACTTTTCTGAATTTGTATATTTTTACCCCGCTTTGCATAGTCTTTATACCATTCAAATGAATTTTCATTATATAAATCCTGAACATATTGATTTAAAATATCTTGAGATGGTATCTGTATACTACCTATCATATTGGCTAAAGAAATGAGAGGAGTGTTCCCACCTATATTTTGCAAGCTAGAAAGAGTTGCAGAGCGAATATCCAAATTGGATGTTGTAAAATATTTCTGAACCAAAAAATCAGAGCTTTGGGGATTTTTTATAGTAGATAGCAATAGAGGAAAATCTTTTGCACTGGCAACCTTCTCTAAATATAACAAAGCATCAGGAGAACCAATAGAACAAAGAGCTGAAATCATAGATTCACGTAAAGGTTCAAATTCTTGATTTTCTATATATTTTTTCAGTACAGACAGAGCATATTCTCCCTTGATCTTGCTTATAGTAGCAAGAAAAAAACTATAAAGACTGTTTTCTGGTTCTTTCTGGTAAATCCAGGCCTGCTGGAGTAACAATTCAATAGATTCCGCTTTCTCTACCATAGCTAATCCTCCTATCGCCAATTTTACGAGTTCTGGGTCGTGAGAATTCATAAGTAGCCATTTTAATAACAAAAAACCTTCCTCATCTTTAGATAGTTCCCCTAAAATTTTTTCCTCATCCTCTTTCTGGAAAGTTTTCTTTTGTAACATGGAAAGGATATCTGGTGCAGATTCTTTTGGGATTTCAGATAGGATATTGGTTTCTATCTTCCCATGCGCTATCTCTGGTATTTTTTTCTGAGTAGAATTGATAGCAATTTCTTTTTTTTCAATATCTTCTTGTATTGCCGATATTTTTTTTATTTTCTGTATATTATTAGATTCGATTTTAGGCGTAGAATAATGATTTTTTTCAAAAAGAGGCCAAAAAAGGAATCCATAAATCAGAAACAAAAATGCCAAAAAATATTTTTTTTTACGTTCCCCCATAACGATCTCCTTGATGCGCCCAATAAAAATTTATTCAATTGGGCGCAAATTTTGGCTATCTCACCTGGAATGTCAGGCTATATTGTCCCGTGCCTCTTGTTGAATAATGCCTTACAGCAATATAGTACACTCCGCTAGAAAGAGCCCTTGTGATACGAAAATTTATATCTGAACCATAGTCATCATTTTGAGCTATGATACCGCCATTCGAATTTAAAAGAGAACCATAACTATCTGTACTGCCAGATGTATAAACCGTTACAGTAGATGTACGGCTTACATTTATGCGAAAATAGTCAATGTCATTCGCAATTTCTATTCTTCCTGGATAGTTTCCAGGATTAATGGATGTAGCCGAAGTTATACTATTTCCATGGTCGTCCTGTGTGCTAGATGGTATAGGCGATGAAGTTGAAACCAACGAATAGTCACCAAGACCCTGCCCATAATGTTTTACTGCTATAAAAAACGTTCCAGATGATATATTTTTTAATATTCTGAAATTATAGTCTGGCCCACTATCATCATCGCAAGCAAGTTGATTACCAGAAGCATCAAAAAGATATCCGAATGTGTCTGTAGACCCATTGCTTTCTATTGCGATCTGACAGCTCTGTGTAGAAGTGAATTTAAAGTAATCCCAGTCGCCAGGAGTTCCTATTCTACCATTATAGGCTCTTCCTAAAACAATGCTGGTAGCGGTTGCACGAGTATTTCCGTGATCATCTTGAAGAGCAACAGGGGTAACATTAGCCCTGAAAGAATAAGCCCCTGTTCCATGCGCATAGTGTTTCACTGCGATAAAATAAGACCCGACAGGCAACCTTTTAGAAATTTTGAAATTGAGATTGCCTGCACTGTCATCATCACTGGCAAGCAGTCTTCTGCTGTTATCATAAAGATAGCCAAAAGTGTCCAGACTGCCACTGCTTTGGATTACGAAATCCGATTCCTGGCTTAAATCTATTCTGAAAAAATCAAGATCATTAGCGAAATCTATTCTTGCAGAATATGTTGTCCCTGCTACAATAGTCGTTGCCCCATTAAAGTCGTTAGAATGATCATCCTGTATAGTTCGAATATATTGAAACCTGATACTGTTCATATTTGTATTTACAGGAACATTAGCGACTCTTACATAGCAGCCCTGGGTAAGACTAATGCTATCCACTAATACAGACTGGCACCATGTACTACTGCTTCGTCTTTGGTCAATTTGTGCTGAACGAAGAATGCTTCCATCAGAAGAATGTATATCATATTGTACTGTTCCACTGCCTGCATCTCCAACAAAACAAGCATAAACGCGATATTCTCCAGGTACTAAGCGGGGTGTCCATCTTGCAGAATGACCTGCTTGAATGGGATATACCCAGGAACCTTTTGAGCCATAATACTTTTTCCATACCAATTCTCGATTGGATAAGGTAGCATTAGGATTGCTCACTTGAAAACTATGTACACTATTATTTCCATGAAATTCTCCACAATGGCTATCGTCTACCACTACAGTATTACGACGAGATTCTAGACTATCCTGAGGTGTAAGAATTACAATATCTCTTTCGCTAAGTCTCCAGTCAACAAAGAGTTCTTGATATGTCATACCTCTTCGTTCATTGACTCTAATATTTCTCCAATTATCATAGGGATCGTTCACATAGTAAGTATCATCTTCTGAAGAACGACTATTATTTCCTTCATCATACCCACGGATGACTAGATAATGCCCCAAACTACCTAACGCGTAAACATGCCCTAATACAGGGCCATTACGCAAATGTTGTTTCAGTGCTTCTGCTGTAGGACGTTCCACTATACTGGTTTGTATATTCCAAATCTGGCTTAAATATTGAGAGAATTCAGTATAAGATCGCATTCCTGAGTTCGTTCCAATATATAAGTTGTGATACTCCGTAGGAACTCTGTCCAAACCTGTATCGCCATCAGCAAAGCCAACGTTATAATAGCCAATAGCGGGACCATGATAGCTATAAGCTTGCGTTCCAGCATGGTAGATTTCCACAGGTTGTATGCCTGATCCTGGGTGCTGAAAAAGCAAGATCATCGCCAGTGAAGTAGGGCCACAGGCGGATTCACCATAATCACCATAAGCACGCTGACGTAAATAGGGTACCTGCCAATCTACTTGCTGAGCGAAGCAAGTAATACAGCAAAAAATAAGCGTGAAAAAAACTTTGTGCATAAACTTTCCTTTCTAAAAAAATGGACACTATTCTTTAGAAAAGATGAATTTCTTCTTGATAATCTTGCTTAAAAAAGCAATAATAAATTCATCCTTTCTGTACGGAGAGGTAAACTGATCTCAGTGCTTTCCGTTACAAAGCACTGAGATATTATTAGCAAAAAGAATACCTTTTGGTAAAAATATTTTTTTATTCGTATGTATCTACTGAATTCATTAGCGTTACATAAAAAAAATATAATTATTCTTGATCATAAATCCTATTCTTTCTGAATTTTTTTTCCCTTATTTTGGATACAAAAAAGGAATTTTTTTGGTATGCTAAATACCATTTCAAGACTTTTTAAGTACCAAAATAGAGGAAGTCATTGGTGAAAAGTAAGATGATAATTAAAACAAAGATCTTCATCCTCAGTCCATGCAGATAGCTTAGGACTATTTTCTACAGAACTAATTTGTCCGAGATCTCGAAGATGCACACCTCGACATGGTATCCATGCCAAATCATGACCAACCTTGATCAAACGTATTTCAGAAGCATTGGCAGGAATTACAGATTGGAAAAAAGTTCCAGCTATAGATAACGCTTTTTCTTTTGATAATACTAACCGCTCAATGGGTGCAGGTTTATTGATATACTCTAAGGCACTTTGCCAAATTTCAGAAGCAGCAGGTAAAGCGTCTTTTTGAGCCTTCAAAGTAAGTATGCCATAATCGGAAAATTTTTTTGATGTACCTATAAAATCTTTTTTAAGAAGTCGCCTTGCAATGCCTGTGATTAGATGGCTGAAGCTATGATAGGCACTATTATGAAGCCTGTTATAGCTATCAATCTCTATACTACATGGGGTGTTTGGATTTGGTCTATTTCCGTTTAAAATCCCCTCATGCCAGATATCGCCATTTTGTGTTCTAAATACTCGTGTAAATTTAAGATTTCCTTGTGGCCAAAAAATATCGCCTATGTCACCTCCTTCAGGGTTTTCTGTCTCAGCCAATGTTTCTGTTAATAAAATTCTAAGCTTGTCTTTTTTTATCTCTGTTTTAATTATATTAGTAACTAAATGTAAAGAAAATTCTTGTTGAAAAAAGAGATTGATGGTTGCCATTGTTTTTACTCCTTTTAATTAAAGGGAAGAAAATAACGATTTATCAACTTTAAAGGGAAGAAAATAACGATTTGCCAATTCTTCTTGGAAAGCATCTAGAAAAAACGGAGGATTTTCTATCCAATCTTTCCAATCGGATGTAAACTCTGTAAGAAATCGAGAAGAGGAGATAGGGTCTCCATGTAACGTAATGGATGGATTTTGTGTATTTCTCGCAGCAACACTATTTAGAAAAGCTATAAATAGGCTGGAACCAAAATTTATTCTCCCAATAGGATAATGTTTAAGAAGGCAAAGTTCACTATATCCAATAGAACTTCCACCGTGGATTACAAGAGAATTTTTACCTGCTGGAAGGATAGAACTTACTGTTGTTAATAGCTCAAAATTTAGCCCGCTTTCATGGTGATTTTCTGAGGGCATTACCCCTGTTCCTACTATTTGAGCATAGAGTTTCTTTTCTTGTTCATAAATTTGCATACGGTATTCTTGCCAAAGACATTTAAGCGAAGTTATCCAATAGCCTGCTGATAATGGAAGTTTTTGTATGGCATCTTCTAAGTACGTCAGGAAGCAATGAGATTTTCCAAGAGCGATTTCCTGTTGCAAATTTCGAATCCATTGTCTTTCTATACTTGATTTAGAAAAATCTAATAAAGCCAATTTTTGATCAATATCTTGGGAAGCTTTATATAAACTTAGCACGTCATCATATTGATGCTTTTCTTTCAATTCCATTATCTGCCTCCAGGCATTCCTGGCCCTGTCGAATCCATAATCACAACTGTGCGATTGTCCTAGATTGGCAGCAACATAGTCTACGCCAGTAGCCAAGATGAATTCTTTGATGTTAGCTACTAGGTTCTTATCCACTTTGTTCCTCTGGTTGTTTGAAGAAATTACACCTACTTCACCTTCCACTGGAATTCCAAAACGTTTTGCATATTGAACGGCTTTCGATGTAAACTCAATATTACCTCTTAAATATCTTGCAGAACCATCAGCCATAATAGAATCAAATCCTATATCCATCGCATAGAGTAGTAGTTCTGGGTCATTACAATGATCCAGATGGAGATAAATTTGGGCTCCTGTTTGATTGTGAACGAAATCGACATTATATTTAATCTCATGTAACACTTTCTTGACTTTATCCTTGCAACTTCCTGGAACTGAATTAAAATAAAAAACAAGTGCTTCTTGAGGGGATATTTCGCAAAAAACCGGAGTTTTTAAAAGTGAAGCAGTTTTTGCAATCGGAACTAACATAGCCGGATTTTTGATGTTGAAATTAGGTATAGGCCGAAATAACAATGGCATTTCTGGCTTTCTTTCCGAGAAAGATTCGGATACTACTTTTTCCCAGCATTCCGGCCATTTTCTAGCTAATTCTACTTGATCTTCTTTTGCGTTCTGCACTCTCTGTAATATAGAAGTTAAATTTTTTTTAGTAATTTTTGGCATTATTATCCAAGTGCGTGGAGGTAAAAGAAACGGCTGAATAGAAGAATGAAAATTAGCTACTATTAATACCCCTACATTTGGCGTTATTGAGTGAATCTTGTTTACTTTTGATTCTATGCTAACACTCGCCCTGAGCCCTGATATATTATGGCTATCAAGAAAAATTAAAGCAAGGCTTGCATCTCCTAAAGAAATCAAAAATTTCTCCAGGGTAGATTCTTCAGTAAGAATGTACTCTATAGGCATCTCAGAGAGTATATCCCTCAGCCACTTGTTTTGTTCCCAAAGGCTCTTTTCACAAAGAGCTTTTGGCTTGATGAAACGCTGCTGAGTTTTAGAAATATATTGTGAGAGAAGTCTGGATATCATTTTGAAGCCTCCTATACAAATATTTCTTGTAAAAAATTTTGTCCAGATTCTCTTTCCACTAAACAGTCTAAGGAAAATTTAAGTGGGAAAAGAGGAAAAGACTGTAATAATTCTTCGACTTCATATCTAAGCTCAACAAGGTTTCCGTTCTTCAAGATTGCTTTAGCTAAAATTTTTGCAATTTCTTTAAAATCTTTTTCTTTCATTCCTCGCCTTGTCATGGCTTGTGTGCCAAGACGAAGTCCATATTTACCATTAGTACCAGGTATTTCAATATTATTAGAGCGTATTCCAATACTTTCTAGTATTTCTGTAACGCATTTTAAAGCATTTTCGTAAGAGCCTAGTATAACATGCACCTGATGAGTTTCTGTATAGCCAAATGATTCACCAGAAATAACAAATCCCTCCTCTTTAAGAAAAGATGCAAGAGCCTTTGCATTCTTTACTATTTGATTGGCATAATCTATGCTAAAGAGCTTTAATTCGAGAAAACTTAACAACATAGGACACAATTGTTCTGAATGGCAGTTGCTCTGAAGTTTAGGGGCAACCCAATCCGATGTAGGGACAAAAGCAGGATGATCTTTTTTGGAGAATGAAATAAAAGCCTTTTGAGGGCCAGGGATTGTCTTATGGACATTCCCGTGGAGTATGTTGGCTCCTTCTAATAATGGCTGAGGAAGTACTCCACCAGCAATGAGGCATGCATCATGACTGCAATCATAACTTATCACCACATTTTCTGGAGTTATATTTCGAATTGCTATAAGAGGCTGCCAGCGCAGCTTGAAGGACTGATCCAAAAGGATCAATTTAATATTAGGATGGTCCCTCAAAAGTCTATCCAAACCAGCTACATCTATAAGCCATGAACGTTCTTCCATAGGAAAATGATAAATCTGAATGCCAATCTTTTCTGCTAATGGTTCTACAGCGAAATGTCCTCCGTCTTTGTGTGCAAAGTGGACAAAGGCATCTCCTCTATTACAAACAGCGAGCAAAATAGCTTCCTCTGCACAAGAGCCACCATTAGGACGCCAGTCAAAAGTTTCGCAACCGAAAAGTTCTTTGCCTGTATCTTGCAGTTGCTGGCTTAAAGTTTGCATCATTCCCGAATCTGGAAAAAACCATTCTCCAGCAGAAGTGTTATATGGTGGGCTAAAATGATAAAATGACCCATTTCTTCCAGCAGCACTGGCTCGTATCAAAACACTAGGATAATTTTCACTAGCAGTCAAACTTATCGTATTTTGGCGATAAGCATTTTCCAAGGTAAAATATGTTGTTAATTCACAAAGTTTCTTTTCTGCTATCTCAAAAGGTATCTTTAGAAAAGAATATAAATTTAAAAGATTAGTTGTTACATCTAGCCTTTCTGTGGAGCTACTTGATGCTTCAGTTAAAATTTTTGGCATACATTCCTCCCTCTTAAAAAATTGTCCTTTCTGTACGAAGAGATAAACCGATCTCAGTACTCCGTTACAAGTACTTTATGAATATTATGCAAAAGGAATACCATTTTTGGGGAAAAAATAAAATTTTATTTATTCTTTCATAACCCTATAAATTTCAATTATTTTTGTATAAAAAAAGTATAAAATGATGATTTGTCATGGCATTTTTTGGTAGACAAAATTAGAATAATATTTTCTTTCTAATTGGAAAAATCAACTTTTGTCAGCAAAGTGGAAAAGGGGGAAAAATTTGAAATAATAAAAAATAGCAGCCAAGAATTCTTTTTGGTGGATTCCTGGCATTTTTTATTACATTGAGGAAGGTTATTGGTAGAATAGGTATTATTTGCTTAATTTTTCGATAATTTTAGGAGATTTATTTTTGTGTTTTTTACCCTCTTGATATTTTTTTAGGAAATATTTTACACAACGTATTTTAGGCCATTCAGTAGGTTCTCTTTTAAAGAGTTCTTGAATAGCATCATAATTAGGATCTAAAAAATGTTCCTTGAGCCATTTAAAAGTTTTATCCTGACATTGAGCGAAAAATTTATTTTCAATAACTGGCATTTTTTTTATATCAATATCCCTAAGAGCATTTTCATATTTATTCAATATATCTCTGGCTATTTGCAAATCTTCTTGCTTTATCTCTTTTTTTATTCCGCATTGATTCGGTATATCTCTAGCCATTTGCAAACCTTCCTGTTTTATTTCTTTTGAGTTTCCCCTAGCTATGGTAGCATTTTTATGGATTATTAGTTTAGCCCCAGATTTAGATATACTAATCCATTGATATTGAGTTCTATCTTGATTGATAGGATATTCGACCTGTCCATCTTTAAAGCTCTCTGTTGAATTGACAAACTCCTGTATTTCTTGTTGTTGTCCAAAATCTTCTAGCGTTATGCCAAGCACTTGTTCTGATTGATTTCTATTATAAGATTCGTATTTTTTTTCTTTAATATCATTTATCTCTATGAGAATGGTATTACTTAAAGCTATATACTCTTCTATTTTTTTATCGTATCTTTGGAGGTTGTTATACATATATCTAAAAATTGTTGGTAATATATCCCAATAACTATAATCTTTAGTAAAAAATTTAAATAATACATAATCTTTATTTTTTTCTAATTTATCTTTCCATTCAGCCAATTTTGAAGGTAAAAATTTTTTCATGTTTAATAGTCTACTTAAACCAATAAAATGAGTTTCTGGAAAATTTTTTTTCATGCTCAGATAGAAGTCCTTACTTGTTATATTTGGATCATTCTCCTCTGACATAAAATAATCTATTGTTATAAATAATTTTGGAGTAACTATATTTTTTTCTTTTATAATACTCAATGCTTCTATACTAACACATACTCCGATTTTCTTCATATAGCTTTCCTTTTGTAATGCATTGAGAATATAAGGAATTTCGTTTATATGATCATCTTCTACTATTAAATATTCTATCTCTATTTTATCCATACTTTTAGAAATATCTATATAAGAAATTTCGGCAAAAGAATATATATTTTTTAAAATTTTTTGTTTATCATTTCCCTTCAATTCAGACTGCTCATCAGCGAAAAACATATTGGGTTCTTCCTCAAAATTTTGGCTATCTTCTTCCTGTTGATTCTTGTTTTCGTCTGACAAAAAATAATAGTCTTGTAAAATTTCCAATTCTTCTTGATCTGCTGCTAGAAATATGATTTCTTTTGTGTTCATATTAACCTCTATTTTTTTAAGAAACGATTTTTTTTACGGAGCAGTAGAATATGCTGCTCCATAAAAATTTTAGCAAACAGCTATATGATATTTATTGGCCATTGCAAGGCCATAATAATACGATAAAAACACTGTAGCAACAAGGCAAATATACCCAGATATTAAAAAAAACAATATAATAGCAGTATTCATTCTACTTCCCTCCCAAAAATTTGATGACTATAATACAACTATTATTTTTTATAAGCAAAGCGTATTCCTAAATGCCCATAAAAATGAAATATTATGTCTTGCAATATTTTTGTAGATTTCTCACTTACTCTTTTTAAAGATAGATAGAGCAGAACAGAACGAAAAAGGAAGTAAAATGGAATTAAATTGGAACTAAAATAGCATTTTCTTGTAGGGAAAGCGGAATTCAAGATACCCAATTTTTTTTTCTTCAGATAAAAATATATCTTTATTATTCTCAGATGTCTGTTTATCGAAAGTATATGTTCTATCAAATAAAGCAGATATATTTATCTTTTCTTCTTTACTTTGTATTGAATATAAATCTTCTATCACATTTTTTAAAATGGTTTCTATTTCTGATTGTGTCTTATTTTGAATAATGAGATAATTATAAGCATAATCTGAAGATATATCTATTCCATTAAGCCTACAAATTAATTGGTTGATATTATAGAGTCCTTTGCCTCTTTCGGGCATTATAGTTTTCTTTTCATACTTTCTATTCAAAATTCCATTGGGAAACATGATGTTTTCTAGCACAATAAATCTAAGCAAATCTTTACCATTGATAGTATCGAAAAAAGCAATGATTTTCATCTGAATTTTTAGATTTTCTTTTCTTGCTGTTTCTTCTAAACAATCTATAAAATTGAAAATAATATCTAATATCAAAATATCCAAAAGTATTTTATCAGAATTTTCTATGTATCCATTTATAATTTCTTTTGATTCCTTTTCGGCTTGTATTTTATATACATTTGGGTCTATCCATGCCTCTAAATTCATTGGAAAAGATAGCGTCAAATTTTCTTTTAAAGCATTATATATATCCTTGGTATCACATCTACTCAAGGTATTTTTTGAATCCAGTTTAGCTGTTGCCTTGGAGACTGTGGCATTAAAGTAAGACCATAGTTTCATATACTCCGATTTAAAACATTCTAATATTTCTTTAATCTTTTTATTATCTTCATTTTTTTTAATTTCGTCGTCAATATTGTTGCAAGAATTTTTCATTAGCATCATGAAATTTCTATATCGATGTTCAAAAACAGTATGAAAATTTTCAGCATTTTTTTCACCATCTTTCAACTTTAGAGAAGTCAAAAAAATCTCTATACTCCATTCAGCGATGATGCTTAGCTCTTTGAGCAAGGATATTTCCATATGGCCCAGTTCTTTTCCAAGAGTGGTTTTGGCTAGAAGGACGGCAACAATTTGTTTTTCTGCAAAAATCCCAAAGCAAACAATACCTTCTTCAATATTAATGTAAGGCTGTTTGTCATTTCCCTGCTGCTGTGGATTTAAGTCTTTTTCTATCTTGTCTGAATATTTACCATAAATTTCTTGGAAACATTGAAATGTTTGACAACCTACTTTGTATTTTTTTTGTTCTTGAAATTTGTTTGCTATGCATCTAAATTTCCTCTCTTTATTTTCATAGCAACCGCAGCTACATATCTCTCCTTCTTGAAAAGTACACAGAGGACGGACGTAATCCGATGTACAGGTTACTTCCTCGTTCAAATTGAGGGTTTCTTGAAAAAATTTTAGCAAAGTCCGATCTGTCTTAATATATTCTTTTAAAATTTTCAGAAATATATCTTCTCCCTCTTTATTTTTCCACGGTCCAATACAGCATACCGTAATAGAAGGCGAGAGAGCATGGCCCAGACAACGAAGATTTCGGAACACGTTGATTAATTTTACTGCATCGGTGGAAATACAGGAAGACTGTCTTCTTACAAACGCAATGTATTCCGTTTGGAAGGCATCCATAAGAATGCTATTGACCTCGTCTAAAAAATGCGTGGGATGTGAAAAAAGAGTCATATTTCCCTTGAAAGAGCTGTGGATGTCCAACACTCCTGAAATATTGCCGTTAAGTTTCATGGGGAGAACCACTTCCGAGTTTCTCTCTCTCTTAATATAGATATCTTCGAGATGATAAATGATTCTTGCAGGATCTACCAAATCATTCTTTATCACATCATCCAGAAAGTTTTGGAATGTCTTGTTGCTTTGGAATTTTAGCCTGGGAAACAGATCTCTAGGGTTGATATTGCTAGCATCTATATAGCTTCTATCGTCTTTAATGGTATGCTGGACTAAAATTTTGCATAATTCTTTCCAATTTTTGCGCCTTCTGAATTGATCGTCTTTTGTATCTAGTTCTTCCGAAGTTTTAAGTAAGGAAAAAAGTATGGAATATAGAAGATTGTTTTCATCCTCTAGTAATTCTATCTTCTTCTCTTTTATGAGGTTCCAATATTTTGATAAACTTTTTTCTTTAGGATGCATTTCTTGTATCAGATAATGCAATACATTTTGGACTTTATCAATCCACTTCTTTTCAGCTTCCCATGTTTGTGGAGCTTGCTCTGTGAGCTGGTTTATAATTATGTCATTCGCTATTACTTTGCGATTCTGATCGTCTATTCCTTCGCCATTTTTATCATCCAATCGGAATGGTAGCATAGATATCCCTGAGCCAATATGTATACCGTAGTTTTGGATATATTTTTCATAGCATTTCTTGTTTTTTTTAGATTTTCCATATTTTTGGGAAAGAATGCCTTCTATGGGAATAGGCTTAGATCGTAAAGATGTTTCATACAATGTTTCTTGTTGTTGAATTTTCTCAAATTCCTTTACCTCTCGGAGAACATTGTTCAAAGGATCAAAAAGCTTTATGGATACATTGTGTCTCAAGCTAGTCTTTCCTTCGTATGGAAATCCACACATGCGAAGAGCTTCACGTCGTATAGCATGATAAACATTTTCAATATTTTTAGTCTGATTAGCATTCTGGATTGCCTTTATAGCTCTATATTCTCTCTCTTTAAAAGCAGCTTTCATAATGCTCATAACAGATTCTAAAGCGTGTTGCATACGTTTCATATTCTGGTCTATATATTTCTCGGCACCTTCTCTCTCAAAACGGACTTTGGCCTCTGGTCTTTTGATGGTATAGCGATCATCCATTATCATAAAGCCAAATGGCTGTTTTAGAAAAGAGCGATTTTCGCCAAAAGCAAGAGGAAGATAGATGACATGACCCTCTGCATGAAATGTCTTCATGATAGATTTTTCAAATCCTATATGAATTTCGCGTTTATCGTCGGAGATTTTTTTTGGCAGTTTCTGGCAGCTATCTATATCTTGCAAAATATACGGCTGGTCTTCTGCCAGGCAATATTGTAGAATATTATCATATTTCTCACGCTTAGTTTTGATTTCTTTATGGCATAGAATTGTCTTGTCACGATAGGCATGATATTTAAACTTATGCAAAGATTTTAATTTTTGGCAGAACGTCCTCCATAAAGAATCTTTATTTTTATCGGGATCCCGAAGTTCTTCTTCAAGAGAATTTCGAATATCCTGAAAGCAAGGCTTTTCCAGCAAGCTTTCTACAGATGCCAGATTAAAATTCTTTTGGATATTCCATATTTTCAAAACAGACTCTAATATTTTTATGGATTTCTTAAAATTTTTTTCATCTCTTTTAGAGACAGAAGGCCTGGGATATTCTGTCTTATCCATGTTCTCCAAAAATTTTTCTATATTTTTATCTTTTTCTGAGCAGTCATCATGAATCGCTTTGATATGCCAAGAGAGTTCTTCAGAAGCTTTTAAATCGTAGTAATTGATCTCTTCCTGGCTTTTTTGCTCGGCTTCTTGTAGTAAAATTTCCAGTATATTTTCAAACATTGTGTTGACTATCATATCCCATTCCAGAATACCATTTTTATAAGGTCGTTCTGCTTTTTCTTTTGATATAGGAGTACAACCTTCTTCTTCATCAGGAGATTTTCCAAGAAGTATATCCAAAAAAATGTCAAGATAATTCTTTTTCTGATTGTTAATTAACAGATTAGTAAGTTCTGTTTTATCCAAGTCATTCAGAAGAAATTCTCCATTGTTAACTGCTGTTATAAAACCCTGCGCGCTGTAAGCCAATATTTGTTTATATGCTTCTAAGTTAACATCCTTGATTCGAGACAGAGGATTACTGAAATCCAACTCTGCCAAATTTTCATATTGGTATTGGGACAGATGAAAAAGTTTCTCCATATTTTCTTTGGAAGATGGATAATTCACTAAAAATTGATTCAATACAAAACGAAAATGCTTTATAAAACCCAGAAAAAATTTTTTAGCAAAGCTTTCTTCTGGCTTATCGCGTTCTTTTTCCTGCATCATAGCAAACCATAATAGCATTTTTAGCTTGATTGTTTCCTTTGCTTTTTGCCATTCATGGTTTTCTTGTATATTTTTGAGACAGTCTTGAAAAAATACAGCTTTATGTTCCCATTTACAGGAATAATCCTCAAAAAAATGGAATATCTCGTTAGTGAGTGCCAGTGCCTGGATAAAGGCATCCACATGCCTTTCTGTATATGCTAAGGTATAGTATATCTTGGGAGAATCCTTTTTATCCTCTCGAAAATATTGTTGAGCGAGATATAGGCGACACTTATTGAAACGAAAGGAAAGTCGGAAGCTTGCTAAAATAGCCAGATTGGCGATTTTCCAGCAAGAATCGCTATATAATATTAAGGGGAATAAAATTTTAGAAAAATTATTGTTTAAAGCATATTCTGCCTCCTGGATCGGTTCCATAGCATTGCTTCTATATTCGGGATAAGGAACATAGTCTGGATATTTTTCAGGATTATATATTTGATGATCGCTGATCGTTTTAATATGCTTCTCAATTTCGCTATACAATTCTTTTCTAATCCATTGTATATCGTTTGTAGGATTATTCATATCAATGTTTTCTCCCAATTTATACGGTTTATAAAAAAATGCTATAAAAGATATAAATCATTGCATTCTATGAAATGTCCCTAAAGATTTCATAAAACTGCGAACGGCTGATATCAGCCATTTCTGCTGCTTTGCGTTTATCATTATTGGTATATTCCAGAAGCTTCAAAAAGTAGGCTTTTTTCATTCGCTCCTGAATATCTGCCCAGGTATCTGATTCTGGATCAAAGGAAATGGTATTTCCCTGTCTGATTGTTTTTTGAAGAAGTGAAATCGTATCGTATAGATGAGGCACGCTGATGGGGCTTTTGCCTTCTTCTGCATAGGCGGCTGCCCGCCATACGGCAGACCTTAGCTCTCGAACATTTCCTGGCCAGTCATATCGAAAGAGACGATCCAGGCAACCAGAGGGAACGATTAAGTCTCTTTTATACTTATGGTTATATTCTTGCACAAAATGATATACAAGAAGAGGAATATCGGCTTTATGCTCTCGAAGAGGGGGAAGAACAATTTCAAAACCTCGTATTCTGTCATATAAATCGTCGCGAAAAAGACCTTTTTGGCATGCTTCTTCCAGATTGCGATTGGTAGCCAGGAGTAAGCGGGCAGGAGTATCTATATATTGTGTAGCACCTAATGGACGTATTTTTTTTTCTTCCACCACACGGAGAAGCTGAGACTGCATTTCCAAAGGCAATTCTCCAATCTCATCCAGAAAGATCGTCCCTTGTCCTGCTGCCTGGAAAATTCCTTCTTTATTTTCCTTTGCGTCTGTGAAGGCACCTTTGCAATGACCAAATAGTTCGCTGGCAATAGTATCTTTTCCAAAGCAGCCGCAGTTGACAGGCAAAAATTTACCTTTAGCATAGGGGCTATATTTATGAATGACATGAGCGACCAGCTCTTTCCCTGTCCCTTTTTCACCTCGAATAAATACTGTCTCTTGCAATTTTGCCAGCCGTCTGATGTCTTCATACAAAAGCCTCATCTTCTTTGTTCCTCCTCGAAGTTCCCCAAATTCTCGCAAGAAATCTGTTTCCTGAAGCAATATTTCTCCTAAAATACGTTCTGTTACATCATGGGCTGCCCAGGTATAAGGGGTAACAAGAGTGGATGCTCCACATTCCTGAAGTTTAGAGGGATCAGGAAAAGAGGGGGCGCAAAGTAGCAGGCGAAAATCACCAGGCAATTTTCCTCGAAGACGATAGATTTCTTCTCCCAATTTAATAAGACTTTGTTCCTGGGCAATATGCACCCAGAGTCCTGAGGGTGGTAGCTTTGAGCTTGTCTTGATATCATACAATGAAACAGCGATATCTGCTTCGCTCAAAAGCTCTGCTACTTTATTTGCATCATCAAAATGGCTATGAGATAAATGAATATCCGTCATGGCTGCTCCGTCATTAGAAAAATTTTTGCATTCCCCTCTTTAAACGAAAAGCTTTTTAGCCTCTGGCAGGCAGATTCGAAAGCATGCAATATTTCTTGGGGAAAAAGAGAAGACCTTACGATTTCAGACAGCATTTCCAAAACAAATATCTGGGATTCATGGACTAAAACTGGCTCTTCAAAGCCTATGGCTATTGCAGAGAGTTTCCTCTCTACAAAGCATTGCGCTACAAGAGAAGAACAACAGCAAAGAAAAATACACAAAGGAAGCCGAGAAGAATTCTGAAAAACATTTTGCCATTTCTTTATTTCCTGGTATTGGTCTATGTCTCTAAGCCCTTGTTCTCCCTTTCCATGCCCAAAGTGGATCCATATATCCCACTTTTTTTGGGATACAAGGCTCTTGAGCGTTTCGATTCGAAGAGCAGGATGCACAAAGCAATGCCACGAAAGAGGGAAGCAACAGATGGCCTTGCCAATCGTCTCCGCAGTTACCATCCAATATCCTGACTCCACACTATCATCAGGATCGAAACTATTGCTAATAAGAATGTTCATGGCTCAATCCTCTACAAAGAATTCTGTTTGTGCAGAAATTCGAAGAAAAAAATAAAACATTTCTGCAAAAGCAGTGCATTCCATGACATGAATCGCCTTTTCTGCTAACAAATCTTGGAGTGGATAACACAAATCACTATTATACATTAGTATTGTTTGTGGTGTATTTTTGGGGAGCAGATTTTGGAATATTTTCTTTTGCTCCTCTTGCTTTGAACTGCTATAAATCGTTAGCTCATGAACCTGCCTGGCAGAGCAGGGTTGTTTCTGGGATTGAATTGCTTCAAGAAAAGGTCGCCATTGTTCCATGGGGAGGATATATGGTAATTCTTTTTCCCAGAAAATAGGTTTCGGAGGAATATAGCAATGTATGGAGTCATTCCGAATCTTTTCTATGACATTTTGCCTGCCCTGGGATTTCTGCCAGAAAGGCTTTAGGTCTTGGATGACCTTTGGAACGCAAAAGCTCCTAAGTTTTTCTCTTGTTGATGGTACGCGGTCTTGAGGAATTTCTAAAATATCTTGGACTCTATTTAAAAGAGCAACGCGAAACCATGTATTCATAGGGATATAAGCGTCAGGTTCATTTCTTATATAGGCTGGAATAACAAGATAAAGCCCCATTCCCCAGATGAAGTTGCGAATACCCTGCAAAAGATTTCCTAAGAGCCACCAGTTATCCCTATAAGACAAATCTACAATATACAAAAAAACGCTTCCCTGAACAAGATTTTTTCGCTTAAATTCTTTTACGATTTTTTTACAAAGAGATTCTAATTTGCCTATGCTTTTGATATTATGGCATGGAGTTAGCTGTATTTCATCATAATATATTTCCTGCTCTTCCAGGCAACCACGGTCATGAGCCACACATAGAATCGGTATGCACATGGCCTGGTCTCCTTAAACAGAAAGAGGAAACTGCACTGCAAATCTATGCCCTTCCATTCTTTCCATATCTTGTGTACGATCTTCCAAAATTCCCTCATTGTGTACCTCGACGATCATTTTCGCCAGATACAAAGGCATATACCAGAGAACTTCCTGGCTTTTCACTATTTCCTGGGGATAAGCATCTTCCAAGAGCAGGCGGTTTAATCTTAATCGCCCCTCTTTCTGAATCATATTGTTGAATTCTTCTACTAAATTTGCCAATAATTCCTCAGAAATTGCATCTCCGTTTTTATACTCCTCTATTTGCTGCTGAAAGCTTTCTGATAGATTTTTCTTGATTAGTAAAGAAGCAAAATCATTCTCTTGTATGGCATCTCTTAGTTTGACTATGAATTTCGCTGGTTCCTTAAAATCGCTTGTTCTCAATAGGGATGAATTTATTTCGCTTTCTGTTGTATCCGAAAAAGGCTCAAAGATGGATCTTCGTAGAAATTCTGGTAGTCTTGGACTGGTATCGTCCAGAAGAATTTCTATGCTTTTTGCATGCTTGCGAAACCGTACCCAAATCTCTATGGGGCCATCTTCTGAATCTCTGTATCGGTTTCGGTCTATGAACCATTTTAAAATACAAGAAAACACAATCTCCAGATAGTGGTTTTTCCGCTTTATGGGAATCATGATATCTTCGCCTTCGAAGTTCAAGGAAATTTCCTTCTGGGAAGGGAACGTCTCCCAAAGAGAATCTACCAATTTTCTGGCAGAAAGGGATGAGTAAGAGGCTATCTCTCCCTTTTCCTTTTGGAAAAGAATCGCAGACAAAAGTTGTCCCATATCGTATAGGTTTTCTCCTAAAGATAACATTTTCTGTACTGTGGTTTTTTCTGGATTTACCTCCTTTTGTTCTATAGCAGAACGAATAAGTCCTATCTGTTGCTGCCCTATGTACATAAAAGACATAGAATTTGATCTAAGTATTGTTTTTTTGGAAGACTCGCAAGCTGCCCACTTGGCTGTGATAGTCATCAAAACTGATAAAATAGAAGCATGGAAATAGCTCTCAATAGTAGAAGCAAAAGCTTTTAAATCTTGAATATATTTGTTTTTTCCAGAATCCAAAAGAATCAAAGAAAGCTTCATGTCTATTTCTGATACAAGATTCATGCTGCAAGCATGATCGAAAATCTTTAGTTCTTGATACTCCAGAGCAGTATTATAAAAACCTAATTCGGAACTCCTAAGCTCAATAGACCCCGAAACTCCCAATTTTGATGTTATATACGTTTGCAAGGTAGAAATAACTTCTTTGTCTAATCTATAGTCTTTATTGGAAAAAGCATAACAATTGTCGTTGAAACCAAAGGTCAAGAGAAGAATAAAGTCCGTATTCAGGCAGGAAGATACTTCCTGTGTAACAATCTCGGAAAAAAAATGAATCAAGGCTTCATTTTGACTCCAGGAACGCTGTACAATCTTTTCTATTTTTCCAATCAAGTTTTGATAGTATACATTCAAACGCCGCCGCAAGGCTAAGGCTAGTGTATGGTACACAACGGAATTTCGGGATACTTCCTCTTTGTTTAAATAGGATGCTGCCCCTATCGCAAAAGCTTGCTTATAGTAGAGAGGTGCTTCATACTTGCTAAAAATTAAAAATTCCGGGCTTACTGGTATTTTTTTGCCTTTTTGAATTTCCAGCATTTTTTTCCCAATATCCGCACCTGTAACTGGTTCATTTATTCCCAATTCCATATCCAAAATAGCCACATCCAACGTTTCATCAAAGCTGTCCTTAATCCATTGGCCAGCCTGTTGTGCATTTTCGGCCTTTTCTAGGCTAAAGCCTGCTTCCCCAAAGGCATCTTCCAAAAGGTTTAGCCAGAGGGGAGTGTCATCTACGTAAAAAAATCTTGGTTTCATAGTTTTCCCCTTTATTCTGAAGCTTTACACAAAGGAAGAGTAATGAAAAATTTAGACCCTTTCTCATCCAATAGTGCAATATCACCACCAGAGTTGTTCAGATATTCTTTCAGTTGAAAAAGCCCCCGCCCATGTTCTTCAGACATTGGTATCCTTTCCTTAAAAATTTTACACCGAATTTCTTGTGGTATCCCTATTCCATCGTCTTCAAACCTTACATAGCAAAATTTCTCATCAGAATTTACTTTTATGATTCTTATGTTTAAACGACTCATTCTATTTCCGCATTTATTGGCCTTGATAGCGTTTTGCACCAATTCACAAAACATGTCCACGAGGATATCGGGAGCAATGTGTAGATAATCGTTCACCTTAGGATCATATTGTATATTGACAGGCTCACGGTCGAAATATCGTCTGACAACACCAAGTATAGCATCCAGACGGCAAGAGTTTTTGTATTCTTCTTTATCCATAAATTGAAGAATATCATCCATTTTTTTTAATTCCTCATCACATTTCTCTAAAAACGAAACCGTCTTTTTGAAGTCTTCTTCTGGAAATTTTTCCTTTTGTTTTTTTATTTCTGTACCCATCAAATCTAAAGTTTCTTTCATTGATGTAATAGAACTAGACAATCTATGTTTCTTGACCAGAATGGCAATAGCAGCGCGAAAGAAATAGGCGTTTTCTTGTAACCTGATATGTTGCAAAGATTCATAAACAATATTCTGGAATTTTTTCCAAAATATAAACCATGGGTTTTTTCTATCAATTTGTAAGTCTTGCCATAAAATGGGAGTTAGATTAAGATATTTCTTTTCTTCCAATTGCAATTGGATATTCCAATACCCATTTTTATAGCATATTACTTTTTTAGTATGTATATATTTTTTATTTACTATATTTTCTGTCTTATCTTGTTCTGAAATATTAACAGAAACCTCAATCTGTTTTGCTACATCCTGAATGCAATTCCACCATAAATCTTGATTAGAAGATTTGTTTAGGCATTGAGAAAGATAGGTCAATATGGCATCGGCTTCTAAATTTTCAAGATAGAGCAGCATATAACCTAACTTTTCACAGAGCAAATGAAGAATCTGAGCATTTTCATTTTCTGACAGATAAGAAATCTTTTTTTCCTTGACTAAAAAATGAGGCTTTCCCTCTCTATGATTTGCCTGAAGAGAGCCAATCTGTATTTCATTGCATACCAGGGGAATATAGTATTCATATTGTGGTTTCTCTTCGGAAAGAAAAATTTTTTCTCTGTGGAGCCTCAAATCTATTTGCAAACAGGTATCTTCACTTCCCAGAACTTCTTCGGTCTTTTGGAGTAAATTTTGCTTCGCATCAGAAAGGATTTTTTGTATATTTACTATCGTAACCTCTGGAGTATCCTGAATAGTTTCCATCTTTTGGTGGAGGTTTTGTCTGATTTCTTCCAACTCTTTTTCATAGTTCCTCGCCATCATCGTGGCTCGTAGATAGGCAATCCTGGGGGCAAGAATATGGCTGAAGACAGCAAGATAGTTTTCGATGGAAGCACGGCGAGGAAATATCCAGCCTAGTGCCAGACAGCCGATAGGTGCATTGTTAAAAAAAATGGGAATTCCCATATATTGTTTGATCTCTTCGCCCAAAAAAGAAGGTTTTTGAGAAATTTCTCTTTCTGTAACGATTTTTCCTTGTTGCAGTACGGATAGAATTAAGGCATCTTGATCCTGTACCTCATACCATTTTTCTGTAGCGGATGTTTCCATGTCGGATAAAATGTACACGCTGGCATCTTTTTCAATATTGTTTTCTTTCGCATATATGGCAATAAAATTGGCATTGGCTCGTTTCTTGATTTGTTTTAGAATCAATTCGATTTTGCAATATCCAACCTGCCCTACATTTTCTTCGATTCTTCTAGGATGCACTAAAGGCAATAAAAGAAGATTGTTTTTTAGGACAACAAAAGAGCCACAAAAAAGAAATATGCTTAGCAGCATATAGGTACTACGAAAAATACATTTGGATATTTCCTCACCCCAAAACAAATTTCGAAAAGTATAATTTTTGTCTGCTTCATTCCAAATTTGCAAAAAACTAAAAAAATAGATCACCATAAATAGATACGATGCTATTAACCGTAATTTAAGGAGTGTTCTGAAAACCTGAATCTATCGAGAAAATAACAC
>CALKWO010000287.1 GCA_938003875.1 uncultured bacterium | reverse complement strand
GGAAAAACAATATCTTGAAGAAGGCAAAGAAATAGTTTTAGGCAAATACCAGTTGAGTCATCTTCTGGGCAGAGGAGGTATGGGTATCGTTTTTCTGGCATGGGATAAAGAAAGATGCCAGGAAGTAGCTTTGAAAATTTTAAAATGCAAAGATGTAGAGCCAGGCTATGATGAATTGCTTCGTCTTATCAGAGAGATCAAGGCACTATCCAGTTTAAAACACAATGGAATCGTAGGATTCTATGAAGCAAATGATGTCTATTATAAAGGCATTAGATTACCTTGTTTTTCTATGGAATATATCAAAAATGGAAAGCCTTTGCACTGTTTTTTAGAATATCCTAATTGCATAGAATGGAGTATAGAAATTATCAAGAAAGTTGCCTGGGCTTTAGCCTATGCCCATAAAAAAAATATTTTACATAGAGATATAAAGCCTGGAAATATTATTCTTGACCATCTAGGAAGTCCTAAAGTTCTGGATTTTGGCCTTGCAAAAATTTTAGGAGAAACAGAATCGTTTCGTCCTACCAAAGAAAAATGCCTCTTAGGAAGTCCACAATATATATCTCCAGAACAATACAAAAATCCTCTTAAATTAGATAAAAAAACAGACATATACTCTTTAGGGACAGTATTCTATCATCTTCTTACAGGAAGATTGCCTTCTGCTTCCTTAGAAAAGTGGTCTTATCATGGAGAGGAAGATAAAAACAGCTTAGAAAAAATTTTCCAAAATTTTACATTGAATCTGAATTTTTTCCAGGATATCCATTTAGACAAGCATGTGGAAAAAATATGTCAAAAAGCTTTAGCTATAGATCCTGATGAAAGATACTCTTCGATAGAAGAGTTGATTCAGGATTTAGAAAGCTATTCAGGTCTAAGATCAAACAGCCAAGAGCATTTTTTATTCTTTCATGATAGAAGTCCCTACCCTTTGAAAAAAAGAAGGGTTTTTCTTACATACCATAGCCATCTTTCTGTGGAAGAAATAGCAAACTCTGAAAATATCTATGCAGAGCTGCTTCTTTTCCAGGGAACAGAATGCCATATCATTATAAGAAAACGCTTCATGTTGAATGGCAAATATGTTTCTTGTGGCAATCAGAGGCTTTACGATGGGGATTGGTTGGATATACATGGAAATATTGTTAGCTATAAAAAACTTGTCAGATATTATATTAATTAAGGATTGCATTTTCTATGCAACTAGGATTAGATATGTTTCCTACAACACATTGGTCACTTATTCTCAATAAAGAAGAAAAAAATCGTCAAAAATGCCTGGAAGAGATGGCAAACTTTTATTGGAAGCCTATATATAAAGTTCTCCGATTATCAGGCTATCAGGATGACGAAGCAAAAGATTATACGCAAGATCTATTCCTTAAAATTCTTACAAACCCAGAAATATTGGATAAAGCAAACCCAGAGAAAGGAAGATTTCGTTGCTTTTTGTTAGGAATTTTAAAAAATCTGCAAAGAGATGATTGGCGAAGACAGAATACCCAAAGAAGGCATCCTGACAGTTCTATGATATCTATTTCCTTTTCTTCTGATAATGTATTAGAAATTGAAGATAGCAAAATACTAGCCAGCCTATTTCAGGAAAAATGGGAAGAAATCTTTAATCAGGAATGGATACTTGCATTAAGAGAACAAACAATCAAGCAACTACAAGCTGAATATGTCAAAGATTTTCCAGATAGAAAGCTTGCCTTGCTTGCTTTTCAAAAACATATTTTTGAAAAAACAAAGATTGAAGATATTTCCATGCAAATCAACAAAGATTCTTCATGGGTTATAGACAGAATCCACAAAGTAAAAGAAAAATATACGCTATTTTTTAAAAAAAATATCCTCGATACTTTAGAAAAAGAAGAATATATAGAGCTAGAAATTCGTGAACTAATGCTTTATCTCTCGAAAATGTAATAAAAATTTTTGATAAAAAAAGCAATAAAACAAAATTTTTTCCAATATATATATATAGCAAGTAAAAGTTCGTAGCTGTAGAAGTTAGTATTTTTTCTATGGAATTTTTATGTTTATAAAGCAATTTTTATCAATGTTTTTATTTTTGATATTATCTATTTATCCCAATTTCTCTTTCGCTGGAATTGGTATAGCTGTAGTTAAAGATGACAATCATTCTTCTATTCTTTGGAGAGTTGGTTGGGCAAAAGGAGAAACATATAGAGCTGAAGCTATATTATTCAAAGAGCTAATGACCCAAGGATATAAAAAAATTTATACATTAACAGGGGGAAAACAGAGAGGGCATTACCTAGATAGTGGTTATTGGGTAGTTGTAGAGGGAAATCATAAAAATTATAAAGGGTTACATATAAAAGATTTTGGACTAGGTGCAAGCGATAAAAGCTATGAAGAAGCAGAAAAACGAGCAGTAAGCAACTTAATGCAATATACTGGAGGATGGAACCCAAAATTTGGTTATAGGGTTATCCAAAAGGGAACATTTAAAACAGATTAATTAAGTTAGCTATACTTTTAAAACCAACAGAAGGAATTTTTTATGCGCATTTTTTCTAAAATATGTATGATTTTATTGTTGTTTATATTGCCTTTGGTCGCTCAGAATCCTCAGCAAGAACTAAAAAGTTTGCAAAAGCTTATTGTACAATGTATTCTGATCATAGGAATAGGAGTTATTACAGGTATACTTGCAAAAAGAAAAGGGTACAATTTTTTTTGCTGGTTTTTATCAGGAAGCTTCATTGGCTTGATCGCTTTAGCGTTTTTACCCTTTGCAAACAAAGGCGATTTAACGCAAAAAGAATCTGATGAAAAAAAAGAAAATGGCAATCGCATAGGCATTGCAATTTCAATGCTTACATCTCTTATTATTGTGTTGCAGTTTATCAGTACCTAGTCCAGATAAAGATTTTTATAATTTCAATATAATCATTTATTTTCTATTTCTACACTTTATAAACCCAAATCGGTAAATTGTTTTATTTATTTTACAAGGAGTTTTAATGTCATGAAAAGCATTTCTTTGCTTTGTATTTTTTGCCTTCTTTTATCTACATTTGTTGTTGCTGGGCCAACTTCCAGAGGGACGATCACAATCAATACGGAAAATACCGCTAGAATAGATGATACCCACATTTCTGAAGAAAATCCTAATACGAATTATGCTACAGACACTGCTTTCGATGTAAGAGAATCTACAGGCTATTCTATGCGTGGTTTGTTCTATTTTTCCATGAAAGTTTTGGAAGATTTGGGAATAACCAATGTCACTAAAGCCGAATTTCATCTTTATGCTACACGTGCTTTAAGTACTGAAGCCTATGTATATAAAGTCAATGGGCCTTCCTGGAGCGAAGCATGGCCTACATGGACTAATATGAGTGCTTCCTACGACCCAACCAGTAAAGTAACAGCTACGATTACACCTGCGAATCCCTACAATCAATGGATCAAATGGAATATTACCACCATTCTGAATGGTTGGCTTGCAAGTCCTGCTAATAATTTTGGCTTGATGCTTATAAATGCACCTGGTGGAGATATAATGAGCGTTCTTTCCACAGAAAATGGGGATGTTGCTTTACGTCCCATGATTGTTGTAGAATCCAGCGATCTTCCTGGCATTGTAATACAAATTGGTGCTCTGCCTCAAACAGGACTTTCCGAATATAGCATCAAGCTCCCTTTTGGTGCTGCTCTTCAGGATGTCCGTGTTTCTGTAGAATGGGATGATGCCAGTGGGGCATTGCTGCGACTGAAAAGACTGTGGCCTGCTGCCCGCAATCAGAAAGATGTAGAAATTCGAGCGTTGAAGAATATCAATGTTCTTTACAAAAACAATTCTGGGGCATTGGATTTAGTCATTGTACACCAACCTGCCCAAGGAGGCAATCCTGGAAGCCAGGGGCATGCGCGTAATATAATCGTTCGAGTCTATTGCAATACTCTTCCTGGTAGTATCACTCTCACTCCCTGGATAGGCGATCCTGGAATCGGCGGTCTGCCTTTTGTCCATAAACTTTCTCTCATGACAGCACCTTCTAATTTTACGTCGCAATATCCTACTGGTGCCAATGTCACAGAGCAAATCAACAACACCACCCAATGGGAATGGATTATGAACGATAACACAGCTACTCAGCTTCCTTATCCTGCTGAAATCAAGGTAGTATGGTAGTAGATTCGTACTATAGTTAGTTAAGTAAATTGCCCAAAAAGACTGTTTTTATAAGCCAAAAACAGTCTTTTTTTTCTGCATTTCACAATTTTAATAAAAAAACATTCCAGCTATGAGCAACATATCATTAAAAAAAATTCTTTTAGATGCCTACGAAGAGAATCTTATTTCTTTAGAAATTTTAGAAGCACTAGAACAATACCTTTCCCTACATCAGGGAACAGAGGATGATTTTTGGAAAAAAATTTATTCTCTTTCTCCTTTGCCCCCAGAAGATATAGAAAAACTAAAGAATAGACAAATCCAGACGGCTGTGGAGATTCCACAAGAAAAAGACAATACGGATTTGCATAAAATATTGGATGAATTTACAGGGATAAGCCGATTAGAACAAGTCAGACAAGAATTTCTTTTGCTTGGACGCTACGAAATCCTGGAAGAACTAGGCTGTGGTGGATTGGGGATTGTATATAAAGCATACGATAAAAATTTAGAAAGAATAGTCGCTCTAAAAATATCTCAAAAATTCCACCAGGAATCCCAAAGAAGATTTTTAAGGCAGGCCAAGCTGGCGGCAAAACTAGACATTCATCCTAATATTGTCAGAATCTACGATGTAGGATTAGTGCCCTATCCCTATTTTACGATGGAGTATATTCAAGGAAAAACATTATCTGCCTTGATTCAAAGCAAAAATATTCTATTCAAGGATTCCGCCAATCTTCTTCTTGCTATCACGAATGCAATCGTTTATGCACATGAACAGGAATTAGTGCATAGAGATATAAAACCATCCAATATTATGGTAACAGAGAAGCTTGAAGCGAAAATCATGGATTTTGGTCTCGCAAATACCATGGATAGTACACTCTCTGAAAGTGGCTATTTAATAGGAACTCCTCAGTATATGCCACCAGAGCGAATCGAACCAGGAAATCTTGTGGAAAAAGAAGAATCTTTCGGAGAGATAGAAATCAAAGGCGATATCTATTGTCTTGGTGCTACATTGTATGAGATGCTTACCAAAAGGCCTATCTTTGCAGGACAAAATATTTCTTCTATTCTATGGCAAATTCTTCATAATGAGCCTATAGAGCCAGCCAGCTTAAACCCTGATATTCCTGATGACTTGAATGCCATCTGCCTGAAATGCATAGAAAAAAATCCTTCTAAAAGATATAGCACTGCCAGAGAGCTGGCAAGGGATTTAGATAGCTATATACACAACAAGCCTGTTTTAGCGAAATCGCCTACATTTTTTATACGATTCAAAAAATTTATTCTGAGAAACAAACTTTTGGTGATATTTTCTTGTCTGATTTTTTTGACTATAATATCTGGTAGCCTTGTCTCTTTTATTCAATGGCAAAAAGCAGAAACCAATTTGTACGAGACACAGATTTTATTAAACAAAAACTTTTTAGAAAAATCGCAATCACTCAGAAAAGAGAAACAATACTTTGCTGCAAGAATGACCGCTGAGCGTACAATCCTCAAAAGCCACGGAAGGAAAAAAATCTTTTTTCAGGAGGGGACTCCAGAACAAGCAGAAGTAAAAAATATTATTCAGGACTCACCTGATATAAGGATTTTATGGCAAAGTCCAAAAAACAGACACCATTCCGTTCCTATTGCTCATCTTACATGCAGTAAAGAGAAGCCATTTCTTTTATCATCAGGCACAGATGGCTCTTCTTGCCTTTGGAATATAAAAACAGGTAAAAAAATTTCGGAATATTCTTTCCAAAGTCAGAATATCGCAAAAGCACTATTTTTAGATGAAGGACAAGGAATCATCTCTGCAAGCTATGATGGTAGTATAGTTTTGATAGATATTCCTTCTAAAAAAGAGTTGTATTTAGAAGAATGTGATACAGTACATATCAAAATAATACATGATATAGTCTTTGATAGCACCACAAGAACATTGATTGCTTTACTCACTAAAGAAGAAGATTGTTTCCTTCATATATGGGATATGTCTTCGCAGCTTCAGCAACCCAAGATAATTTCCCTTCCTCATAAAGCCAATATACTGGCCTATTGCAATCAGAAAAAAATTTTAGCCATAGGAGGGAAATCCATTGTTTTTTATCAGATTCCTTCCTGTAAACTTGCTGAAATTCCTATCCAGGCAGAAGAAATACAAGGGATGTCCTTCTCTCCTCAAGGCGATATTCTAGCAATAAGCGACTTAAATTCCCTTACGCTCTGGGAATTTCCAAATGGGAAAAAAATAGAAACTATCTCTGACTCCATTTCTTCCTCGAATGCTCTTGCTTTTAGCGAGGATGGATACTATCTAGCCTGGGCCAAAGATAAAAAAATTATGCTTTGGGATAAAAAAAATATAGTGGAACTACAAGGTCATAAGTTCCCCATTAAAACACTTTGTTTTCGCCCCGATAGTAAAGCACTTTTTTCGGCAGGGGATGACTTTTTGATCCATAGTTGGGAAATCCCATCAGGAAAGAAAATCTGTGATTTTAAAAACACGATAACCAATATCTATAGAGCCTGTTTTCACCCAACAGGTTTATTTATTGCAAGCACAGAATTTAGGAATCCTTCCCTTCAGATATGGAATGTACAGAAAAAAGAAGTCGTAAAAAATTTTTCTTATCACGATACAATAACGGCAATTTCCTTTGATCCTGATGGTAAAATTATGGCAATCGCTTTGCAGAAAGGCGATATAGTCTTACAAGACTTTGCTTCGGGAAAAATACTTCATGAGATGAAAGGCCATTCTGGGGCTGTTTTTTCTCTGTCATTCCATCCCAAGCAAAATATTCTTGCATCAGGAGGCACAGACAATACAATCCAGATTTGGGATGTATCCACAGCGAAAAAAATAAATCAGTGGAAAGCTCATGACAGATATGTATATTGCATAGAATTTAGCCCTGATGGCACATATCTTGCTTCCTGCGGAGAAGATGCACTGGTTCATTTCTGGGATATACAAGAAGGCAAGTGTCTCTATACCTTTCCTATGAACACAAAAAAAATCTATGATGTTACCTTTGACAAAGGACAGATTACAAGCCAATCAGAGCATCCGGTCAAGGTATATGCACTTGCCTTTCAACCTCAGGGAGAATTTTTTGCTACTGCTGATGGTGAAGGAAAAATTCATCTATGGACGTTGCCAGAAAAAAAACTTCTTTATACGTTCAACTCTAGTTTAGATACACATACTGGTACAGTGAAATGCCTTGCCTTTAGTCCCGATGGTAGAACCCTGGCATCGGGGAGCAATGACAATAGCATAAAAATATGGAAAAGAGATGGAAACAAATGGCTCAATGTGACTACCTTGAAAGAAGATTTTGGAGAAATTTTTTCCTTACACTATGCTCCTGATTCGAAGACATTGCTTTCCGCTACTTCCCAGGGCAACCTCACCCTATGGATAGAAGATCACAATAAAGAATATGGCTATCTCATGGGAAATCGAATGAGCAGTGCCGTTCGCTTTAGCCCCGATGGACGCATGGTTGCATCTGGTTTTGCCATAGAAAAAGGCCAAAGTCTTTATGTCTGGAATTGGGAAAGCCGTAAAGAAAAAAAAATGGAACAGACACCATCCCATTTTATCAAACATATAGATTTTAGCCCTGATGGTAAAATTCTTGCAGCAGGGTCTCAGAAAGGCTATATCTATTTATGGGATATGGAATCAGGAAAAATAATTCAAGAAACTTCTGCTCATAAAGATGATGTAACTGCTCTTGCTTTCCATCCTTCTGGAAAATTTTTAGCATCGCTCGGAGCAGATTATTTACTAAAAATCTGGAGTATTCCAGAGTGTCGTTTGATGAAAACACTTTGCGATCCAAAAGAGATGCTACAGTCTTTTTGTTTCAACCCTGATGGAAAAACATTGCTAACATCAAGCTATAAAGGAACGATGGCTATATGGGATACAAAAAATTATAATCTCCTGCATAAACTTCATGGGGATAAATATTATATCACTACAATGACTTATTCTCCTGATGGAAAAATGTTAGCCTCTGTCTTTTCCGATGTCGCAGTCAAAATATGGGATATGGAATCTATGAAAGTTACTTCCGTTTTAAAAGGCTATAAAGAGGTGATATGTTCTCTAGCCTTTAGCCCTGATGGGAAATTCCTTATTGCATCAGGGGGGGATTTCCTTATTAAAGTCTGGGAAATGCCTTCTGGAAAAGAATATGCTAATCTTATAGGAGATACAGGGATAGTCCATCAAGTGGTTTTCAACCCTGGTGGAACGATTATAGCAGGGGCAGGATGCGAAGGAAGAGTGATATTATGGAGAATGCCACGAGAAACCTTTGACCTGGAAGAATATTTACAATTGTATTATTTTGACGATTTTGAATTGAAGCTAAAGACAGGCTACAATAGAAATCCCTATCTCTATAGCAGCGACCCAGGATATGAATTCAGCATCCCTGAAAATTCCTATCTTTCTATCTTGAAAAAAAATATTTCCTGGGAAGAAAAAAAGAAAGAGCTTGCGTTTCGATACAGCGTCGCTCATAGTCACAAATCTGCAGAATTGATAGCCAAACAAAAGACTCCTGATGAGTATACCGCGAACGGCCATAAACTAAAAAAATAGAATTAACCACAGAGACAAAGAGGGCACAGAGAACTCTTAACTTTTGAACCACGGATAAACACAGATGAACACAAATAATTTTTTATAATAGTTTTTTTAAAAATTTTATCGTTTTTTTAGATAGCTGTTCATGAATAAATTGCAGCCAAGAAGATTATCTAATCCGTGTTTATTTGTGTTCATCTGTGGTTCTCTTCTCATGTTTCTCTGTGTTCTCTGTGCCTCTGTGGTAAAATTTCAAATTATGCCCGTTCTCAGAGTAAAAGGAAAATTTTTTATGTATTCTACTAAAGATAGAGTTCTTTTATGGATTTGCCTTTCACTTTTTCCGTATCTATTCTCCCAGGATATATCTTCCTGGAGTGCAGAAAAACGGTTTCGTATGTATTTTGCTACCCTGGCGAAAATTTCCAGAGAGAACCTTCCGATTGCAAAAAATGGAGCCAATGGATGGTTTAGAAACAAAGTCGCCTATTCCGATTTCCTTCAATCTTTAAAAAAAGAGCAAAGTGGATCTTCTGCTACACCCCTCATGGAAGTTTTTAGGGAATTCTATGAAAAATTTCATTACATTGGCTTTCAATCTTTTGCAGTAATGAATGCTTCTGTAAGCTCGAATGATTCTATCTGGATAGTATGGGAAGATTGGATAGAATATGAAGCTTTTGTGAATCGTGTGGTATGGGCCATGACTCCGATTTTACCTTCAACAGTAGATCGAGAGGAATGGAAAAAGAAAAGGATGGAATCTGCGATGGCAAGCTTTAGAATTATCCAATCCAAAAAAGTATGCTACGCCGGGCATTTTATAAATGGCTGGATGCTTGTGCCCATAGGATATTCTGGTAAATCTAGCCTTTCGATGCTAGAACGGCATTTTCCTAATTCCCAGGCTCCTTTTATCCAGGCACTCAAGAACACTTTTACGGTTTTTTTGGAAATAGAGCATCATCCCAAAAAACATATTTCCTGGGTCACAGCGGACTGGCAGTTGAGAATACAAATTCTTTTCGAAGCATGGGAATCTTTAGAAAGCTATTTTCATGATTGATATTTGCAAAGGGAAATGAAAATGAATGGAAAGTCTTTTTTTTTCTATTTTGTCCTATTGTTATCTGTTTTATTATCTAATTGCGATGACAGTGATAATGATGAAAAAGATTCTACGCCTGTTATCATAGAAAAACACCTTTATGGTATCTGGGGAACAGACGATGGAATTTTTTTTGCTGTTGGAAGTTCTGGTAGTATAAAAAAATACAATGGAAATTGGACAGAACAAGCGAGTGGAACAGCCTATGATCTGTATTCTGTCTGGGGAATTTCGGAAAACAATATCTTTGCGGTGGGTCAGTCAGGTACATTTTTACACTACGATGGACAGGAATGGTCTAGAATTGACATTCCTATAGAGCTAAAAACAAAACATTTATATGGAGTTTGGGGGAATTCTGAAAACGATATCTATCTTGTTGGAGCTGGCGGCAGGGTATTTCATTATGATGGTACAGTCTGCACTCCCATAGATTTTACGACCGATACATTTTATGGAATATGGGGAATACCTGGTGGAGATATTTTTATCGTAGGAGAAAATGGATCTATCTGGAAGTATAGCAGTGATAATCAAGTATGGCAACCTGAAGTCACAGGGACAGCAGAAACCTTGTATGCTATATTTGGTACTCTTGAAGGTAGAGAATACTGTATTTTTGCTGTAGGTGCAAAGGGAACTATCTTACAGTATAAAAACAATAGCTGGATATCTTTAAACGGAGGAACGCAAAATACCCTTCGTAGTGTTTGGTGCTCTTCTTCTCATGATGTCTTTTGTGTAGGTTTATCAGGAACAGGAATACATTTTAATGGTGATGAGTGGAATTCTATAGCAACAGGGACATCTAAAAACCTTTATGGCATATATGGAATGAAAAACTCTCACATTTTTATGGCAGGAGAAAAGCAGGATATAGTATATCATGATCTATGGGATTCATTTGTAGAAATTTCTTTGCTTCCATGGCAAATATCCCAATATGAAGAATATCCTGTTTTTATGAATTTTGGACAATATTCCCGCATTCTGCAATTTCAGCTTATATGGGACGATTCTCTTGGTGCGGATATCACTTTGTTAGCAAACCCAAAAGACTACTCTACCCAAAGAATCCAGAAAATATCCAGGCAGCAAAAAGTCTTGTTTACTTTTGAATATGTTCCAGTGGGAGCGTTTTCCCTTAAAATTCGCCACAAAGATTCCAGCTTGGGCCATGCAACTAGTATCCAGTTAAAAGCATACAAATACAACCATATTCCTGATAGTATACAGCTCTCGTTTTTACCAGGAAAGCCCCATGATATTGAGCTTTCACCTCTCATCCAAAAGCTAAGCCTGTCAAAATTTTTGTGGAAAATGCATTCAGAATATCCTGTTTTTTCCTCAGTAACAGAAGAAATAGCGACTATTCCTGTATGGCAATGGATATTAGAAGACTATACCCCTGTAATTCTGGAATATCCATGTAAAATCCAAATTACCAAAGAGACTAAAAAATAGCGTTTCCTCCTGTTATTTAGCGGCTGAAATTTTTCTATATTGACCTTGCAAGCGTTTGGATTCTCTGACATTATCATTCATCAATGTTGATATTTACTTTTCTGACGGGAAATACTATATGAATTTTAATGAAGAAAAATTTTTGGAACTTGCAATCTATCAAAATATTATAAAAGAGAGCGATATAGATAACATTATAGAATTACAAAAAAAGAATGGATTATCCTTATTTTCTATAATGCTGAAAGAAAAAATATTAACAGTAGAGCAAATTTCCAAACTTCAAAAGTCTTTGATGGCAAGCACGATCCATGAAAATAAAACTGTATCTCAGGCAACTTCCACTCTGAATGAACAAAAGACTCTTGCCCAAGATAAAGAACAAAAAGAAAAGCCCTATTTATCCCAGATAGATGACCAGAAACATTTTGGACGCTATAGTATTCTGGACAATTTGGGCGAAGGGGGAATGGGAGTAGTATATAAAGCCTATGATCCTTCCCTGGATCGAATCGTAGCCCTGAAATTGATTACATCTTCCAGACAACAAAACCAAACTGCGATTGATCGCTTTATCATCGAGGCCAAAGCAACAGCGAAATTGAATCATGAGCATATCGTCAAAATCCATGATATGGGTACAGAAAAAGGCATTTATTTTTTTACTATGGAGTTTATTCAAGGCGATACACTAGAAAAGCAAATGAAAGAAAAGAAAATTTCAAGGCAAAATGCGTTGAGATTGCTTATAAAGGTATGCAAAGCAATAGACTATTCCCATAGCAATGGAATCATCCATAGAGATTTAAAGCCAGGCAATATCATGATAGACAGTGCTAATGAACCAAGAATCATGGATTTTGGGCTGGCAAAGCTAGAGAAAGAAAATAAAAAGCTATCCAGAACTGGTGCGCCTATAGGAACCCCTGCTTATATGTCTCCAGAACAAGCCGCTGGAAAGGATATTGGCCATTTAAGCGATGTTTATTCTTTAGGTGCGATTCTTTATAAAATTCTCACGGGTATAGAGCCGTTTCGGGGAGACACTCTGCTGAAAATTTTACAGGCAGTCCAGCAAAATGACCCTGTTCCTCCTGGAAAAATCAGGCCAGGCATTTCTCATGATTTAGAAATTATTTGTCAAAAAGCTATGGCCAAAGAGCAAGAAAGACGATACCAAAGCGCAAAGGAATTAGCAGAAGATTTAGAAAATTTTTTGGAGGGCGAGCCTATCAAAGCTCGTCCAGCATCACTTTACTACAGAGTCTCTCGTAAATTTAAAAAGAACAAAGCAATCAGCGCAATGATATGCCTTTGTTTTTTATTGGGTTTTGGAAGTCTATTTTTTTTCTGGCAAGAACAAAGCAAACGATTTCAAAAATCCCAGGAAACTATAGAAAAATATTTTTTCAAGGCAAAGAAATTTTCTTTTCCAGAGAAAGCAATAGCTTCCCAAGAAAGGTTAGAATCTCCAATCCGCAAGGAAATGCATCAGGCATCTCGAGAGTATTCCTTTGCTCTGAATGCCTTAGAAAACTCTGAATATAAAAGCAAATTTATTTTACTTCAGAGCGAATCGCAGAATAAAAGAGATTCGCTTTTAGATATGCTCTACGGAGATGCCTTATCTTGTTATAAAAATCACCTATGTCAGACTGCCTTGACGCTATACCAGGATATAAGAAACACTTTGTATATCGTCAAAGAAAGTAAAATTTCCAGGGAAAAGATTGATACAGAGATTTCTCATCTATACCAATGGATTTTAGAGGCAGAGAGAGCAAAAGACCAGGCAAAAAATATCGCTTACAACACTCATTCTTCCAATGAGGATATAAGCAAGGCTATTATTTTGCTTACAAACGCTCTGGAGAAAAACCAGGAGAATAGCGATGCATTTTTTTTAAGAGGTTTACTGCGGTTTCGCATTTCACAAAAAGTAGATGCACTTAAAGATTTCCAGCGTTGTCTTAGTTTAGAAGAGAATCATTTCCCCGCAAAATATTACACTATCAAACTGGAAATAAAAATATATTTAAAATCTTCCGAAAAGCAAAAATATTTGGATCAATACATTGCCAAATTCCTTCCTTCTTTGGAAAAAGCATCGAAAGATCAAAAAACATACTTCTATCTTATACAGGCCTATCAGCTTAAATTTCAACACAATCGTTATGAAGCAGAGCAAAAAATTCTCCTGGCACAAAAAGAAAGTCCTCTTCTTGCAGAAGCTTACTATACTCAGGCCAACTTTTTAAGCTATTTTTTGACAGGCGAAGAAACTATCGCATTTGACTGGGATGCTTTTTTTGAAACAGTGAGTGTCTTTTATAACTATGAAAGAGCAAATAAAGCTATTCAAAGATGTCTGGAACTTGATCCCAACAATCCACCCGCTCTTCTACTACAAGGAAAGCTAGCATGGGATGCATTTGCTACACAAAAGGCCATAGAAAATTTTTCTAAGGTCATCGAATATCAGCCCACAGAATATTTACATTTTCTACGTGGTTGTGCTTATCTGGATTTAGAAAAATATGATCTGGCATTGAAAGATTTTGAAACTTTAATAACACGATTTAAATTGTCTGATACATTCATAGAATGTATTCTATTTTTACTCCTCGAAAAGCAAGGAAAGAGAGAAGAAGCAGAAAAACTTTTAGACAACTGGAAGCAAAAATCTTTTGAAATAGACAGGGAATCTTTTTATCAATATATGATTTCTGCTTATAGAGAAAAACCTGTTGAATTCTATCTTACAAAAGATGCTAAAATAGACCATAATTATTCTTGCACAAAAATTTTTCTCTTTTTTCATATTCCCTTTGTTTTTCTCTCGTTCAGAGCGAATGTAGATAACCATATCTCGTTAGAAAATCTTGCTATTCCTCCTAAAAGAGACAGCACTCGTTTTATTGATTTTTTCATCAAAGACTCTAAAAGATACGCTCATATTATGATGGAAAAAGATATCTTTCTATCGCAAAGATCTGTAAATGATTTTTACTTTTTAGACGAAATGAAAAAGATAGTGAGAAATTTGGACATTCCAGGAAACCAGCCTTCTGAAATGTATTACAATAGCTCATTCCATTTTTTCCTGAAAATGCTTTTAAACGATGAAAAAACATTGTTGAAAATGAATAAAATTCTTGAAAAATTTAAGTCTTCAAAAGTGGAAATGCTGCTTACTTTATTGGCCAGAGCAGCAATAATTCGTCAGCAATACCTTCTTTGCCGTCAAGATATACTAGATTTTTCAGATTCTTATTACCATCGCTCTATGTATTATTTTTCAAAAAAAGAATGGGATAATGCTATACAAGACATGAATATGGCATTATATCTATCTCCAAGAGATAATAGATATCACTACGCTCTTGCTAAAATTCTTGCATACCAGATGTTAGTTTACAAGTATGAAAATACAGATAAAGTCCTTTATCATATAGAACAAGCTTTCTCTATGGGATTACAGCCTTTGCATTTACCATTGGGTGATCCTGCTTTCGATAGACTGAAAGACAGTGTTTCCATTTTATTGAAAAAATATGAAGGCTTTGCCGATCAAAATTTATGGAAAAATCTGTGGGCTTTGCAGCAGAAAAAAGATTACAATAGCTTTTATCAATTAACAAAAGGCCTTACCCTAAATGCATCCGTTATACCTTTTCTGTCTTACATGGAGCGAGAAGAAATAAACCAATATTACCAGAACCTTGCTAAACTGAATTCAATGAGGCAACAAGGAAAAAATATATCCCAAGTCGCAGAAACTCTTCAAAAAATACATTCCCCTTATTGGCAGGCAAAAATTCAGGAAAAATCACAACACCTTGCGTTGGGATTTTGTAAAAAAATCCGGGTAGCTTTAGATAATACTGGGGATTTCAAAAATATCCAGAATGCTATAGACATAGCCTCAGAAGGCACTACAATCGAGCTTGACCCTGGACTCTATGAAGGTTCTTTGGTGCTAAAAACTGGAATCACGATTCGAGGAACGTTAAACGAAAAAGGAGAACCCGCTTCTATTTTAAGGCACCCCCTTAAAGGGGCTTCCCTAAGCGCAATCGAAATGAACAAGATACAATTTTTAGATTGTGAATTCCAAAGCGATTTTTATTTTCGTCATAGCGAAGTTTCTTTCCATAATTGCAATATATTCTCTACTGGATATTTATCCCGATCAGCTAAAACTTTTTCAATCTATATATATGGAAATTCACAAGTTACTATCGAGAAAAGCCAATTCAAAGCATCAATAAAATGTTTTGATCAATCTCGATTGATTATAAAAGACAGTCAATTGCAAAATTGTCAGGAATTGCAGATAGAATTATTCGATTCTTGTACTGGGTTATTTCAAGGAAACGAAATGTATAAAGCCTTATCTCATGGAAGCGACTATATCCTTTTCTTTCATGATTCTTCTAAAGCAATTGTCTTACAAAACACAATCCATCATACCAGAATCGGTATTTATATCGCAGACAATGCAGATGCCGACATCATAGAAAATAAAATATATAGTACCAAAACAGGAATTTTTATCACAGACAATGCCAGTTGCAGGATTAACAAAAATGAAATATATAGGAACTTAGAATATGGTATTTCTATTCCAGAAAAAAATAAAATTTCTTTAGAAAACAATATTTTTAAAGAAAATAAAAAAGAAAATATTGAAAAAAGAAAACAATAGGGCTATGATTCTTGTTCCAGTGTTTTGGCACCATCAATGGTAGTTGAAATCAAAACCTTATTCGTTTTTTTATTTCCTATTGACTGACATTTGGCTTCTTTTTTTCCTATACCAGCAGCCGATACCTTTTGGCAATGATCTTGTTTAATAGGAATGTTGTTTTCTGCTGTATAAACAATAAAGCGGAGTTCTTTTTTACCTAAATCAACAACACTACCTGATGCCAATGTATAAATTTTATTTGGTTCCATATACTGAGTATCCAAAAAAGTGCCATTTGTACTTTTTTTATCTATAATTTGCATTTTTTTATCTTTTGTAATCATTAATTGGCAATGTTCTCCGCTAATATGCAAAGATCTCTCCTGGCTATCTGGTACACGTATGCAAATATCGTTTGCTCTGTTTCTTCCGATTTTAATGAGTTCTTGTTTTATGGGTACTTCAAAAAAACTAACCCAGCTATCGGAAGGATTTTCTGGATTGTAGTATTGAAAATGCAATACGCCTAAGGGAGATATGCTATCTATAGTTTTAGTGGCTATCTTCTGTGGCTGCAAAAATTTATCTAAATCTTGTGCCATTTCTTCTGCCGATGGATAGCGAGATGCAATCTTTTTTTGCAGGCATTTTAAGCATATACGATCTAATTCTTCTGGGATTTCAGATTTTATAGTACGCAAAGAGCATGTCTCCTGTTCAATGATTTGGCAAAACATAGCGACAAGATGATTTTTTTCTACGAGTTTTTTTTCTGCAAGGATTTCATATAAAATAACCCCTAGAGCATAAACATCCGATGGCTTGCCGATTTTATCTAATTCACTCGCTGCCTGCTCTGGAGACATATACGCAGGAGAGCCAATAATAGCACCTGGAGCGGTGATCATATCCATATTAGAATTCCCCATAATTTTAGCAAGGCCAAAATCCATGACGTAAGGCTCATTTTGTTGATCTACGAGAATATTTGCAGGCTTTATATCTCTATGAATGATTTCTTGGCGATGTGCATGAGCCAGAGCATGAACTATCTTTTGAAAAATTTCAAGTAATTCCTGCATAGAGAGAGATTTCTCTTCTAAAATTTCTTTCAAAGATTTTCCTTTGATATATTCCATTGTAAAAAAAATAGGGTCTTGTGTATCTGCAACATCATATATTTTTACAATATTGGGATGATTGAGTTTTGCTACAGCTTGCGTCTCTCGAATAAATCTTTCATTAGAATTAGATATCGTAGCAAATTCAGGAGACAGTACTTTCAATGCAACATGCCTTTGTAGTAATGGATCATAGACAAGATATACTATTCCCATTCCCCCTTCGCCTAAAGTTTTAATAATATTGTATCTTCCTACCTTGTAGATATTTGTCACTTCTTTTTTAAAAAAAGGAGTAAGATCCGAATAGCAATGGGGTTGATTTGGATTGGCAGCTATCTCGCTTTTCGTATCCATAAACTCTATTTTGGTATTATCGCCCATCATCGTGTTATCATGCTCTAAAGCTTCCTGGTAAATCTTTTTTATATTGTCTTTACTCCAATGAAGATGGCTTTCTAATAAAAAAAAGATATTTTTTTGAGGAGATTTATCCGCTAATAAAATGAAACTTTGAAACTCTCCTAAAGAAAGATATTTCTTACGCAAACAAAATTGCAAAATTTTTTTCTCCCATTGCAGCATGAAACAACTCCTTATTTAGCGTTTTTTTCCTATACGATTTTTTTCTACATATACAATCTATGCAAAAAGTGCTATAATAAAAAAAACAAAAAAAAATTGTACTAAAAGGGGGAAAATATGGCAAGAAAAAAATGAATAGCTCATGCCCTCTAGTGGATTTCCCTATGTCTATAAAATCTCGAATTATTTAAAGCAAAGCATGGAAAAACCTTTGGATTGATACAAGATTGATGCTCTCAGTATAAAGTGGGTAGATATTATGTCAGAAGACAATTTTCTTCAAGATATTATAACACAAATAAAAAAAGATGCTTTACAAGAAGAAGAAAAAAAGCTCCTTCTTATACAAAAAGCTCTCGATGAAATAGAGTTACTAAAAAAGGATTTTTTAATGATTGATCCAGATATGGAAAGGCTGGTACTCTTTGGCTCTCTTGCCCAAACACCTTCTTCTTCCAATTTTGATATAGACCTTGCTGTGAAAAGCAAAAAATATTTCGCACTTCTAAACAGAGCACTAAGCTCTGATTTTAAAATAGACTTAGTGGATATAGATTTTTTAAATCCCTTTATTCTCAAAACAATAGAGCAAAAAGGAAAAATAATTTATGAAAAAAACTAAAGAAGCTTTCTGGACACTCATCGCTGAGCTAACAGAAGACAACAGTGTCCTTGATGAACTTTTAAAAAAAAACAGGCTCATGACAGAAAAGATGCAGAAGATTCAGCCAGACGAATTTGAATACACTGCATTAGGCTATACAATTCATAACATCTATAACCTAATGGAAAACTACTTTTTACGCATAGCTAAATTTTTTGAAAATAATATAGAAGGCAGCTCATGGCACAAAGACCTTCTGGAAAGAATGTGCCTTGATATTCCCACTATAAGACCAGCTCTTTTGACAAAAGAAAATGCAAAAGCAATAGGGGAATTGCGCTCTTTTCGTCATGTTTTCCGAAATATTTACCAATCCGAGCTTGATAAAGAAAAAATCGAAAAACTCAACCTTTCTATACCACATACCATTCAAAAGTTTAAAATATCTAGTGATTTGTTTATTGAAAAATTGAAACAAATTGTTCACAATATATAAAAAAGCATTTTGTTGCTTGAATGATAGCATGCCGTTGATACAAGATTAAAACATTGACAAAATCAGATAGATATACTATGCTATTATTGCCTGTTATATATTCCTGAAACTAATGCTTATTTTGTTTGAGAGTATCCAAAACAATGCAATCTATAAAGCAGTCTTCACTTTATCCTATTTCGCTAGATGAAATAAAAAGTAAAATTTTAAAAAAGTCTGGCAAACGCAAGCGGTCTATGAATCAGCAATTAGACTTTTTTGTAAACCAGGAACAAAGCAATGTTCAGGAAATCACGAACGAATTCCATGAAAAAATTATTCGGATTGATGGTGAAATTCCTGTTGATTTGCCAGTAAAAGATCAAGATAGATATTTATTTATCAGCTATGATCAAAGTTTCCTTACTCATGGACTACATAAATATCCTGCAAAATTTTTTCCAGAATTACCCAGATGGCTTATTCAACGATATTCTCAAAACGGAGATTTTATCCTCGATCCTTTCTCAGGAAGCGGAACGACAAATCTTGAAGCACTTTTAATGCATCGTAATTCTGTTGGAATTGATGTGGAGCCTTTTTCGAGGTACCTGTCTACTGTCAAAGTAACTCCAATAGAAAAAGAAGAATTGATTTCTTCCCAAGAATCTCTTTTGGAAACAGTATTGCATTATCATACGTCTACAATGAAAAAATGGGATATACCAGATTTTCCTTATAGAGATATCCCAGAGGAACGCCATGTCTGAGCCAAATATCCCATCTTTTGACCTGAAAGATGTAAGAAAAATTTTTCAAAACTGCCCTAAAGAGTCTGTTGCTTCTAAGGAAAACAATAGCCCTAAAGATAAGGCCACTCTTAAGCAAGAACAAGAAGAGGCTATGGAACAGCCTATTATTGGATATCGTGTTCTGGATAAGATGGGGAGCGGTGGGACAGCGGTGGTTTTTAAGGCGCAAAATATCGCTAACAATGATATTGTTGCTTTGAAATTGCTTTATCCAGGGTTTGTTCAGGACAAAAAGACTCTCAAGCAGTTTGTGACTGAAGGCATGATGCTGATGAGGCTGGATCATCCCAATATCTTAAAGGGAATTGACTTCGGTGTTTCCAAGGGGATGTATTTTATTGCACTGGAGCTTATTCATGGCGAAAGCCTGGATTTATTCTTGCGTCAGGGCTTTCATTTTACAGAAGAATATACTTTTGGAGTTGCCTTGCAAATAGCAAAAGCTCTTGCTTATCTGGAAGAGAATGGTATTGTCCATCGGGACATAAAACCAGCCAATATCCTTTTGATGGAAGACGGAACCGTAAAACTCTGCGATTTTGCTTTTGCTTTTGAAAGTGGCAAGGAAAAAAAGGACGAGGGCGTTTTTGATGTAACCTGTGGGACAGTAGAATATATCTCTCCAGAACAGGCAAGAGGCCATAAAGATATTGATATTCGCAGTGATATTTATTCTTTAGGCATTACCTGCATCCACATGTTGACAGGCAAAGTTCCTTTTTCTGATAAAGACCCCAATGAGGTGATGCGCTGCCAGATATACGAACGCGTCCATCTGAGCAAAATTCCTATTTCTCAGAATGGCAAAATGATTTTGCATCGTATGGTTGCAAAAAAACGAGAGCAACGACTTCTTCCTAGCAGACTTGTACCTGTTTTAAAAAAATTTTTGAAAAATTTAAAAGATGCTGAAAAAAGGTGTTAATATGAAAGGCTTTTTTTGTATTTTGTTTTGCTCTTTTTTTCTTGTGTTGTTTGCTCAAGAAAAAAGATCGGATAGCATTGTAGCGATTGTAAACGATGAGATTATAACCTATGGTGAGCTTGTAAGTAAAATTAAAAACAGCTTGCAGGGAATAGAAAATTCCTCTCTTCCTGCAAACCAAAAAGAATACCAAAAGCAGCAGTTGATGAAGGTAGCTCTAAGGCACATGGCGGAGCAAAAGCTCGTTCTTCAGGAGGCTAAAAGGCAAAATATCAAAATTTCTGATAAAACCCTCAAAGAACAAGTGGATAGAGAGCTGAAGGAAAAAGGAGGCAAGGGGACAGAGAGCGAAGAATTGGATCTTAGCGACCTGATTCACTCACGCATGGTATTGCAAGAATTATTCCAGAAAAAGGCAGGCTACTCGAAAGAAGAAAAAAGAAGAGCGACCATAGATACCTTTGTCTCTCCTCTGGAAATACGCCAATATTATGAAAAAAATATACGGGAGTTCACAAAAGAAAGCAAGATCAAAACACGCATCATCACTATGTTCTACTCCAAGCATGGTGGAAGGGCGCAGACTTTGGAAAAAGCCCAGTCTATCGTCAAGCAGCTTAGAGAAGGGGCAGATTTTGGCGAGATGGCAAAAATTCATTCTAATGATCCATACTCCCAGGAAGGTGGCACGTGGCCTCGCAGAGAAAAGGACAAAGAGGTTGTATGGGATTTCTTTGGAAAAAATGAAGCCTTGTACAAAGAAGTCGATGATATAGCCTTTTCCATGAAAAAGGGAGAGATAAGCGATCCCATTCCTCTAGAAAACGAGCCATATTGCCAGATCATAAAAATAGAAGATTTGCATGAAGGAGGCCTGGTGCCTTTCAGCGAAGCACAGGAACCTATCAGGCAAAAGATTCGATATGAAAAGATGGTAATGGCTTTAATGGCAATGAAAACCCGCCTCAAAGAAAGGGCTTTCGTCTGGCCTTCTGACTTGCTGGACGATGGACAAGCAAAGTAAATAAAAAATGGTTGGTTTTCTGTAAGGAATGAAAACGAATATGAACTATGCCGAAGATTTTGCTTCGCCAGTCGCTTGCGAACTGGGTGAAAATTTTTTGAAAAAAAATGATTTTCAAGAGATATTCTATCTTCGATGGGCCAGCATCCTCTTCTATGTTTTTTGGGGCAAAGAAGTGGATGTTAAAGTACTTCTGAAAGTATATCGCACAGAGTCCCAAGTATGGGAATTTTTTCTTATAGACACAAACCCCTATGAGATAGAATGGAATTTTCACAAAAGGCTTACCAGCGATTTTTATCTCCATCCCTTTTCTATACAATCAGGAAAGATTGGCTCTGTCAGATTTGCCTATATCGTTCATTTCGATGGTTTGTCCATTCCCTCCGAATTTGAGTACGAATTCATGGATGCTTCTATATTGGATCAGGAAGGATACCACAAAAAGAATTCTTGCAAGGCTGTAGCTTACAATACTTACTGCACGCAAGAAGTAGATGCTTCTTTGCTGCAGCATGATGTAGACTGGCTGAACCAGCATTTTGATTCTCTGCACCTTACACCCAAATTCACGAAGGGATGCACCCATCATCCTTATCATCCCAAGCGTTATATCCATGACCAGATAGACTGTGTGATCGAGGAAAAAAGGCAAAACCCAGATAGCCTGCAACGCATAAAAGTGTGTGTTGACTGTATTGATGATACAGATTTTATCCAGCATTTGATCTATGCCCATAGCCAGGGTGTATATGTTCAGTGCATTGTAGATTGGCGAAAAATGTGCCTGACAAACAGAGATAACTACTTCCGACTTAAACAATCTGGCATAGAGCTTCTAGGTATATTTTGTACGCCCAAACACCCCATGATTGAAGTAGCTCCTGATATGCACAACAAATTTATCATCTTTGGCAAAAAAGATTGCATTCTGGGATCTTTCAATATCAATTTCGACAGATGGGGAGCAAACTGGGAATCTGGAATGACATTCCATTCTTATGGAGTATGTCGTCTTCTGGACAATATTTTCCAGAGCGTGCGAGGGGGAGCGATCCAGCCCTATAAAATCGACCCACAAAGTCCATTCAATCTGCTTTATACATTCGGGCTTCATCATAAAGAAGATGGCCAGGTATATCTTCCCCATCATGCTATTCTCTCTTCCATAAGAGAAGCAAAACATTCTATCAAAGCATGCCTGTTCCTAATAGGAGAATTGCAAGGAGAACTTCAAGAGAGCATCGTAGACGCTCTGGTCTATGCGCACCAGAAAGGCTGCTCGGTACAAATCATCTTCAATGGGCATCTTGCAAGAGAGGGCGATCCAGGCAAAGAGTACACCATGCAAGAAGAGTTGCAACGGCCTCTCCTTCCCGCAATCCAAAGATTAAAAAAGAACAATGTACCCTTCTTTCTTGTCTACGATCATCAGGAAAGACCCGTACCCTATTCGCCCTTGCATTCTAAATACTGTATCATTGATAACCAGCTTGTGCTGGAAGGTAGCTTCAACTGGTACAATACTTCTATCTTTTCCCACGATCTTTTAGTCATGGCAAAAAAAGAGCAGATTGCAGATTGCTATCTCTACGAATTTCACCAGATACTAGATACTTTCCTGATAATAGACGGGCTAGAAAAATAAACGATGGATGCTTGTCTAAGTATCTTCCCAGAATATTCTGATGGCATCGGTCCAAAATGATGTAGGGTTCGATTGACAATTTAATCATCATAATCGATTCGTTATCTTTATCCTTATCGTTATCTTTATCAAGAGAAACACAAATAAATGCTGTTATTTCGATAATGAGAATGATAAAGATAACGATAACGAATCATACAAAATTTGTCAAACGGACTTTTATTTGAATCTATAGGCTTCTATCGTTTTTTGGACCGATGCCAAGTTTTAATAACTTGTCTTGCAAAAAATTGTAGCCGCAGGGTTGCGCCGAAAAAGCCATGTCTGCTCAAAAGTCTAACGCCAGCGCAATCCCTGCGTCTTTGGTCAATGCC
>CALKWO010000286.1 GCA_938003875.1 uncultured bacterium | reverse complement strand
TGCCCTCTGTATCTCTGTGGTTAATTCTATTTTTTTAGTTTATGGCCGTTCGCAGATCTATAATGCTATAAATTTTGTTCCTTCAAAAAAAAGATTGCCTTTTTGATTTTTGTTGTATCCATTTCGTTTACTTCTATAGGATGGGCGATGCTACGAAGCAAAGGAATGCAAAGAATTCCCCCCAGATGCTCCCGAAATTCTGCCAATCCATTCCAAAAAGATTCGTTTTCCATTTCTGGCTGGTAAAGATGAAATTGCAATTCTTTCAATAGGGTAAGAATTTTATTCCCTTCTTCTTGTTGTAAGAAACCCTGGATAACAGAATAGCAGGTATCCAATGCGATACCAGAAGCTACAGCTTCACCATGCCTGAGTCTGTAATCGGAAAGCGATTCCAGCTTATGGGCTGCCCAATGTCCAAAATCCAGGGGACGTGAGCTTCCATATTCAAAAGGATCTCCTGATGTCCTGATATGCTCCAGGTGCAATCTTGCACACTGGTAAATCGTTTCCTGCAAAACTGCAATATCCCTTTTAACAAGAGATTGTGTATTTTTTTCAAGATAAAGAAAAAAATTTTTATCTTTTAGCAAAGCCACCTTGACAGCCTCTGCTACGCCAGCAAGCCAGTCTCTTTGCCTTAAAGTGGTCAAAAATTTCCTGTCATTGATAACAGCGAATGGTGGAGAAAATGTTCCCAGAAAATTTTTTTTCCCAAAGGCATTGATGGCATTTTTCACTCCTACGCCTGAATCGTTTTGAGAAAGAACAGTCGTGGGAATTCTTATCAGCCTGATCCCTCTATGAGGAGTAGAGCAGGCAAACCCTGCCATGTCGAGAACAGCACCGCCGCCAATAGCAATGACAAAAGATTGACGGCAGAGCCCATGCTTATGAATCTGGATTTGCAAATTCTCTATAAGATGATGGCTATTTTTGGCAATTTCTCCTCCTGGAACCACAAGAAGTGGCGCAGATAGAGCCAGACTATTACCATGACATGATACATATTGTAAAATCTGTTTTTCCAGATAGGGATGTGCCTTTGCTACCCCATCGTCTATAACAAAAAGCAAACGATATTTTTTTTCTCTCTCTTGGAGAGTGATTGCTTCCAGAAATATTCTATTTTCTTCATGAAATACATCTTCTGTGAAGAAAACAGGATATTTCCAGGCAACTTCAAATTTCTGATATATACTTCGGTTCATAATAATTCACTAGAGCCTTTTTAGGATTTCTATACAGGCCCGTCCATTGTGGTAAGGGCATTTCCATTCTGAAACTTTAGGGATATCCCATGATGGCTGATGAGATTGCATGGATATTTCATAAAACCAGTCACCATTTTGATGGTCTATAAAATGATCTTCAATATATTTCCAGATATTCATGGCCCATGACAGATATTTTTCCTGGGATGTAATCTGGAATGCATTGATTGTACCTACAAGGGATTCTGCCTGCTGCCACCAATGCGTTACTTCTGCATGATGACCATCGCTGGAACGCTCGGAATAGATGGCCCAATTCTCATCAAATCCTTCTTTTATAGCAGTATCTGTCATTTTTACTGCCAGATTTCGGATGGTCTTGATGGTGTTTTCTTCTCTTAGAATATCGGCTGCCTCGCACAATAGCCAGCTTCCTTCGATATCGTGCCCATAGGAAATCGTCTGGCTTTTGGAATTCCAGGATTCGTCGAAAAAAAGACGGAAATGCAGGGAATCTGTATCGAGAATATGCTCCAAAAAATTTTGAAGTAGCCTTTTTAGGCTAAGCCTCAATCTTTTATCAGGCCATACCTCGAGCAAGTTTGTATATGCTTCCAGAAGGTGCAAATGGGTATTCATGGATTTTTTTTCATCCATATCCTTATCGCTCAGACGCATATCCTTCGCTACGCTCCAGTCTCTCTCCGAGGACTCAAAATAGCCTGTATTGCTCTCATCATAGTTGTGCTTTTCGATCAGATAGTAGATGCTTTGCGCATGATTCAGGGATTCAGCTTCCTGAGTCGCCTTATAATATTCTGCAAGGGCATAGATAGTAAAAGCCTGTCCATAGATTTTTTTCTGGGTAATTGTGGGCTGGCCTTCATAAGAAAGCATCCAGTAAACACCTCCAAATTCTTTGTCCAGGAACTTATCCAAAAGATACTGGTAAGCTCTCTGTGCCATATTGTAAAATTCATGGCAAGGTTTCATTCGATATAAGGCAGAGAATGTCCACAATATCCGCGTTGTCAAAATCAGACCTTTGTCTGCTTTTGTATCAGGAATAAGAGAATTGCTGACACGCCCATAAAATCCTCCGTTTTCCTGGTCTATGGTGTACTTTAGCCAGAAAGGAGCGATATTTTCCAGCAGATCTTTACGCACAGCATCGCAAAGCTTTTGTGTCAAAATTTTCATATCCACTTACCTCTTATTTGGGTTTACCAGATCTTGCAAAAGAGAGATGTATAAAAAAAACAATAGCAATCGCAACAGGATAAGCAATCAGAGTTTTCCCATAGCCAACCAAAAGATAGGCTATAAAAGACGCAGATAATACACAGAGTACCTGAAGTAACTGGGTTTTTACATGGTATAGTGGTTTTATACCGCAGCTTACCGAAGCCATGAGAGAAGTATCAGAATAGGGGACGAGGTGTGAGCCTGCTATACTTCCTGAAATGACTGCACCAGAAACAACCACAAGAAATTCTTCCTTGCCTGAGGCTAAGGCGAATTGGTAAGCAACAGGCATTAGAATTGGCATGGTACTCCAGCTAAAGCCTGTTGCTATGGTGATAATGGCTGCTGTAAGAAAAACAAGGGCAGGCAGCCATGCTGGATGCAAAAAATTCCCTAGCATATTAGTCAGGTATGCCCCTGTTTGCAATTTTTCGCAAACCAGGGCAAGACCTTTAGAAAAAACAATCACCATCGCTACTTCCAGCATTCGAAGTATACCTGTTTTTACAGCAAGAAAAAAATAGCTGCGTTTGGGGAACACTCTGTCTTTTATGAGGAGAATCGTTTCTAAAAGCAAGCTTAAAAAAGCAGAAGTAAGCAGGATTTCCACTGTGGGGACTGCTCCTAAAATTTTTACAAGCTCGAAGCTTTCCTGGCTTTTGCTTTCGTAATAGCTAAATGTCAAAAGGCCTAGCAGCGAAAATGCCAGAAAGCTGGCAATGGGAAGAACTACATGATATAGCCTGGCATCATTTCCTTTGCTTTCCTTCTCCTGAATCGTAAGGCTATTTTCTTCCTGAGATACAAGGCGATAGCCGAACCAGTTTCCTTTCCAGCAAACCAAAAAAGTCAAAAAAATGCCAATATATGTATAAAAATGGTATGGCATCGCCTGCATAAAAAAAGTAGTCCCTGGCCTGGAGATTCCTGAAATCAAAGCCGCATCCATCATTACAGAAATCTCAAAAGCAGACCATGTAGAAAGTAGTATAGCAGAAACCAGGGCTGCTCCTATATCGGCAATATAGGCCAACATCGCCAGGGAGATTCTATGTCGTTGTGCAATACTTCTCATGGAAGCCCCTGTGATGAGAAGATTGGCATAATCATCAAAAAAAAGACAAATGCTACAAATCCAGGTCGCTATCCTTGTTTTTTTAGGGCTATCCAGATATAGAGAAATTTTTTGTGCAAATTGCAAATATGCTCCACTCAAGGCAATCATCTCTAGCAATACACCAATGAGGAGAACGAAGAGGGCAATCTGCAATCTCTGAAAATCCTTTATGGATTCCCAAAGAATCTCTTTTGTGGAAAGCAGCCATGCCCAGGCCTGATATTCGGCCAAAACGATGGTTCCTCCTGCTATTCCGCACAAGACAGCAAGAGCGATGCGTTTTGTAGACACAGAAACCAAGATAACGATAAAAGCAGGAAGAAGGCATAGCCAGCTCATTGTATTTCAAACCCCTTGCTGGAAAGCTCTTTTTCTTCCTGAGCCGTAAGTACATGAACTGTAGGGGGAGTGTATCCATGGATTTCTACCCCAAGGTCTTTTAAGGCTTCCAGGGTTTCTACTATAGATTCTGTAATGATCTGTCCTGGCACGATGAGTGGGATTCCTGGAGGATAGGGAACGATCATTCCTGTGGATATTTTCCCAACAGCTTTACGCAGAAGAACTTCTTCTCCATCACAGTAAAAAGCCCTGCGAGGGATATATTTCATCTCAGAGATAGCAAGGTGGATATTTTCAAACAATTTGGCTTCAGGATTATCTCTCTGGTTGCCTGCTGTTTTCTCTATGTTTTCCAGAGCAAGGTACAAACGATTGATTTTAGATTGTGTGCAGCCTATGGTAATCAATATCGTCAAAGTATTGAATGTCGTTTTTTCTATCTGGATATTGTATTTATTCAATAGAATATGTTCTACTTCATGAGAGCTGAACCCACATTCGGAGAGATCAAGGGTAAGCTTTGTCTTATCCAATCGAATGCGATCTCCTTTTAATTCATCAGGGAGCAACTCGTCCAACCCCAATACACGAAATTTTTTCAAATGCTGTATGCGCTTTTGAACATCCTCTGACATGGCCAAAGAACGGGAAAGCAGAGAATAGCCCTCCAGGGCCATTTGCTTTCTGGCAATATCGAGAGAAGCAATCATATTATACTGAGGAGAAGTAGACGTGTGCATGTTGAAATTTTCCATGAAAAAATCAAAGATTTTTTCAAAATCAGGGTCATTCACATGAATCATGGAAGCCTGGCTAAAAGCACTCATGGTCTTATGGGTGGATTGTGTGGCATAGTCAGCTCCTGCTGCCATAGCACAAGGATAAAATTCTGGATGAAAACGAGCGTAGCCAAACCAGGCTTCATCTACAATCACTTTGATTCCACGTTTGTGGGCTTCATTCACAATATCAGCAATATCATAAATCAAACCATCATAAGTGCAGTTTGTCAAGATCAAGACCTTGACCTTTTTGCCTGCGGCAAGGGCTTTATCCATAGTTTCTAAAATTCTTTGCTTGGGCACAGGGCCTAAAATACCATATTTATGGTTGATGGAAGGCAGAAGATAGATCGGCTCTGCACCACTGATGATTACCCCATAATGCACAGACTTATGGCAATTTCTGTCCAGGATAACAGCTTCTTCTGGTTTTACTAGCGTCTGAAGAAGGATTTTATTCGCTGTCGAGGTTCCATTCGTGCAAAAAAAAGTATATCGGGAAGAAAAAGTCCTGGCAGCCAGCTCCTGAGCTTCTTTGATAACCCCATTAGGATGGAGTAGAGAATCCAGCATAGGCACAGATACAGAAAGATCCGAGCAAAAAGTATTTGGGCCAAAAAAGTCATAAAAATCTTTGATATAGGCAGAATTTTTGAAAGAATATCCCGAAGCATGACCTGGTGTATGCCAGGAATCTTTGGATCTTTTGGCATATTCCACAAGTGCTTCCCAGAAAGGTGCCCTGAGCTTGCTATTAATAAATTCGGCTTTTACCTTGACTACAATGTCGTCATAATCATGGTCGCCTTTATAAAAATAGCCGTTAAGAGTGCCATTGGATACTACCTTTGTCGCATCTTTTTCTTTTGTATAGAGAAAGAGATTTTCATCGTATCTCAGATTCAAGAATTTCTGGAACATCTCTGGGCCAAAGATAGTCTCTATTTGGTTATCTTGAGAAACAGGAATCTCCCATTCTGTAAGGACAGCCTGTATACTGCCATCTTCCCTGAGAAGCTGGCAGGCTTCTCCAAAGTTTTTTGCGCCTATGACATTCAATCCACGCTGTCCAAGTTCCTTCAATTCCATAGACAAGCTGGCTTCATCAGGATTGACGATCAAAACTTTATAATTCATCGCTGTTCCTATCTATGCTGGCTTTGCAGTAGCATCTTGCACCTTAGGGGTACTTTCTGCTTTGGCTGCGCTTTCGCCTGTTGTTGTAGTGGATTTGGTTTCTGTTGTTGTGCTTTTACTTTCTTCTGATTTTGCTTTTTCTGTATATTCTTTGCTTCTATAGTCTGTAATATAAAATCCAGAGCCTTTAAAAATAAACCCAGCCCCCTTTCCGATTTGCCTTTTAAAGCCTGTCTGACCACATTTCGTACAGGTATTCAGGGCTTCTTCTGTGATCTTCTGAAAAATATCCGCAGAATGCCCACATTTTTCACAAACATAAGAATACGTCGGCATAAAAATAAACTCCTAGATATTGAACATATCAAAATAATTTTTCACCTATTTTACCTTATTTTCTTGTGTAAATCAAAATTTCTTTATATTTTCTGAAAAAGCTTTTAAAATTTTCTAGTATTTTTTTTCTGGCATTTTTAAAAAAATTTGCTATGAATTATAGAGAGAAAAGGAACTTATACCTATCGACTATACAGAAAGGAGGGATTTCATGAAAAGGTATATTTTTTTACTTTGTGTTTTTATCATTCTTGGAAGCTTACAGGCAGCTTTGATTCACCAGTGGACATTCAACAATACCCTGGAAGATTCTGTTGGAAATGCAGATTTAACATTAATAAATGGTGCACAACTTGTGAATGGTAGTCTAGTTGTGAATGGAAATAGCCAGTATGCTACTACGGCTACGCTTCATGAAACCGTTGGTGCAAGAACCCTGATGGTATGGGTAAGTCTGGCAACTCTAAGCCAGGGAGCAGGTGGTGTGATTTCTTTGGATAAATCATACACAGATGCAGGTGCATACACTCATACTAATTTTGATTCTATTGTATTCTCGGAAAACTATGCTCAAAAATGGCAGGCTGGAAGTGAGTATGGAACAAGAAATTACGATGTAGGGGGGCCTGTAGAAACACTAACCAGTGAAGTCTGCATAGCCATCAGCTACGCTGCTGACAATTCCATTACTATCTATCGAAATGGTGCTATATATGGATCAAGCTATACAAAGGCCAGCCTTATCACCTACCAAAATGATTTTCGCGTACTTTTTGGCTATCGCCACATGAATGCAGGAAGTGGTTTTATCAATGCCAGTATCAATGAAGGAAGAATCTACAATACCAGCTTAACCGCTTCCGAAATCCAGTCAATTTACAATACAGGCACTGTCCCAGAGCCATCCACTGCGCTTTTGTTCGCTTTGGTTTTAGGCTTCTTTTTCTATTCTCGTAAGAAATAGGGAACTCCAAAATTTCTATTTGTCCTGCTTTTTTATTTTGATATAATATCTTGTGAAGTTTTGATATTCTGATATAATATCTCTAAGCGAATTCTAAAAAATCTGTTTTAGTCTAGAACCGCAAAATGGAGTAGATGCTATTGCCATAGCACTACTCATTTTGCACAGGATCACTTTGACCAATACAGAATTCTAAAAAATCTTGTTTTTTAGAAAATGCCTAAGTGAATTCATAGTGAATTTTTGGATCATAAAAAGTAAGGAAAGTGATCGCTTTTATACTCTAGTATAAAAGAGGAAAGTCCGGACATCAAAGGACAGGGTGGTGGCTAACTCCCACCAAAAGCAATTTTAGGGAAAGTGCCACAGAAAACATACCGCCTGTTTTTCAGGTAAGGGTGAAAAGGGGAGGTAAGAGCTCACCGCGGGGATGGTGACATCCCTGGCATGGTAAACCCCACCCGATGAAAAGTCAAATAGGGAAGAGAGAGGTTGTCCGCCTCGCCATTACTTCCGGGTAGACTGCTTGAGCTTTGTGGCAACACAGAGCCTAGACAAATGGTCACTGCTTCATTTTATCATGAAGAACAGAATCCGGCTTATTCCTTGCTTTCGATCCACTTTTTATTTAAAAATCACTCATTTTTCCAAAATCTTTTTCAGATAGCCTCTAAATATCCTTAGGAATGCCACATTATGAGCCATGATTTAACAGGAACATTGATAGATAAAAAGTATTTTTTGTATTCTATTGCGCAAGAGCAAGAAAAAGTCATTACCTATCATGCGTGGCATATAGATTGGGAGATGCCACTTTTCATCAAAGTTGTAAGCAACATTAATGACCAGGAACGCAAACAATTCATCAAAGAAGCCAATGAATGGATAGAGTTAGGTATCCATCCCAATTTCCTTTCTGCCTATTTTTTTAGAGAAATAGATTCTCGTCTCTTTCTATTTTTGGAATCCATTAGTGGGTCGAAACTATCGGATATAAAAGAACATCTTTCTTTAGAGGATATTCTGACGATTGCCTTGGAGATTGCCAATTCTATAGCCTATCAGCACGATGAGGGGATTGTCTATAACAATCTTTTGAGCGAAAATGTACTGCTTGATAAATATGGCAGAGTCCGTTTAAACAATATTCGCTGGCATCCCAGAGAAGGAATAGAATCTCTTGCAAGAGGTTTTAGAAGCAATTTCTATAGTAATCTTACCAAAATAGAAGATATTCTGGCTTTAAGAAAGAAGGCCTTTAAATGGCTTATCTCTCAACCTCCTGAATATTTCCTGGATAAAGACTATCGTAGCAATACCAAAAGCGATATTTATTCTTTTGGCATTTTGTTTTACGAGATGCTTATGCATGCTGCTCCTTTTTCTTTGGAGCAAGAAACAGAGAGTTTGTTTTCTGCTTTTAAGAAGAAGCACCAAAAAAAACAATCTTTTTCCCTTCCTGTAACGCAAGAAAAAGCACTGAACCAATTCCATGAACTCCTGAACCATTGCTTGAAACCAGATACTGGACAAAGGCCAGATTCCTTTGAAAAAATTATTCTATCGCTTCAGCAAATCTATGAAGATTATACTGGCAAACCTTACATTTTTGAATCCTGGTCTGAAAATGCCTTGCTTGCCATGTCTTTGAATAATAGAGCACTAGGTCATATTGACAGGCAAGAATGGCAAGAGGCTGAAAAAATTTTGAAAGAAGTGAGCTATCTGGATACAGCAGCTATTGCTTCCCCTGTCAACAGAAGTCTCATTAAACTTCGTTTAGAGAAAACTTCGCAACCCAAATTTTTAGACCATATTCAGAAATGCAGATTTTTGAAAGAAGAGCCTATTGCCTTTCTTTCTGCAAGAGTCTGTCTGGAATATGGCAGCCTGACCCAAGAAATTTATGACGATCTCAAAAAAATTTCCAGGTGGGATGAAAAGTTGCAAATAGCAAAGGGAGATCTTAGCTATCGTTTGGGGTATTATCAGGAGTCAAGAGAAATTTATAAGGAACAGATTAAAAAGCAACAAAACCAAGATGTATGGTATCGCTTCGGTGCTTGTCTTATGGCTTTAAAGCTTACGAAAGATGCAAAGGAAGCATGGGAAGAAGGATTGAAAAAAAATCTGCCTTTGTGGGATTTGATCGTGGGTTATAGTATGCTTTTGTCGATGCAGGGAAACTGGGCGATAGCACGTCATTATCTCGATACCCTTATCCATAATGATAGCAACTATCTACGCCATTTCACATCGTATACATGGAGCCAGGTTAGAAGCTTGCAAGTTTCAGAGAACTCTGCTGTTTTAGATGCTGCTATCTCTACAGACAATCGCTATATTTTCGCTCGTACTTCCGAAGGAAAAAGCCATGTTTGGGAATGGCCATCAGGAAGGAAGTGCAAAGACAATGCTCCAGTATTGGCTCCCCATGCTACAGGAAGGATTTTGCAGCAGGCCTTGCCTGTGTTTGTTACAGACATCGCCATATCCTATGAGACTTCCCTGGCTATAACAGCCAATGGGGATTCTATTGTCAGACTCTGGGATCTTAAAGATCGCAAATGCCTTTATGAATTACAAGGCCATACAAATGTAGTCACGGCTGTAGCCATCACACCCGATGGAAAAACTGGAATTTCGGCTAGCATGGATAAAACACTATTGATTTGGGACTTAGAAAATAAAGTATGCCTTGGGCAAAGAAAAGGCCATGAAGATTGTATACTCTCTCTTGCGCTTTCGCAGAATGCCAGGATTTTCATTTCAGGAGGATGGGACAGGAAAATACGAATATGGTCTTTAGACCAAGAAGATTGTATTGGAACACTGGAAGGCTATAGTAAAGACATACATACTCTTGCCATCAACGCCCATGCTACACTAGCAGTTTCCATAGATAGTGGATATATCTTGAAAATATGGAATATAGCAGAAAAAAAACTTATTGGAATCCTCCAGGGACATCGTGCCAAGGTTACAAAAGTAGCCATTTCTCTTGATGCCCGCCTGGTTGTTTCCTGTAGTATAGATGGAACATTGGCCGTATATGAGGATATATCTCAAAGGCCATGCCCTTGTTGGACAAAAGCATGCTATATCGTAGAAAACCTGCCAGCACCTGTTCCCCTTTCCGAAAGGCAGGAAAAATTTGCATTGGAAAAAGAAATCCACAATCTGCTTTCTGGTGAAATAACGCATATAGAGCTTCAAAAATACCAGAAGTTGCTCAGGCTGGAGCTAAAAACACATCATAAAAAGATGCATCTCAAGACGATATCGCAGCTCAACCAAGCTTTTTTAAAAAAGGGCATTGCCAAAAAACAGGTGACAGAATATTTTCCTATGCGAGTTTTTCTTCATGATAGTCCTGTAGTCGCTTTTGTATTAGACAAAGATATCATCTATTCCATCAGCCAGAAGGGCATTTTCAAAAGATGGGATATGGAAAAATGCCAGAGCGATTTTTACTGGCATAAGCCTCTCTGGAAAACGTCCTGCATGGGATTTTCTTCAGAAAAAGACATCTTCTGCTTTAGCGGCGAAGATGGGATCTTGCATACATGGTCTCCCTGTTCTGATATATGGAAAGAAATCGAAGGACATCCCAGCCCAATACAATGCCTGAAACTTTTTGAAAGAGGGAAAAAAGTAGTCTCTGGAAGTAAGGATGGAACTATCCAGCTCTGGGATGTGGAAAAGGGATATTGTATCTGGGCAAGAAAACAACAGCAGGGACTTATAACAGCAATCGCCATTACCCCAAAAGAAGACATGGCAGTGACTGCCTGCCTGGATGGAAAAATCTTTGCCTGGGATTTAGAAAAAGGAGAATGTGTTGTACAATCTCAACAACAATCGTCGCCTCTTCTTTCCCTGGACATCCAAAACACAGAACAGATGATTTGGTTTACAGCAGGCATAGATGGAACCATACGCCAATGGAATGCACAAACGGGTCTTTGCGAAAGTATCCTAAAGGCAGAAAAAAATGCCATTACATCTCTGTCTCTTGCTAAAGACGGGACAAGTCTTTTGTATGGAACACAATCGGGAGATATAAAAATCTGGGATATAATCAATACAAAATGCATTCTGAAAATGGAAAAAGCACACGATTCCTCTGTCAGGCAAATTTTTTTCAGCGAAGATAAAGAATGGGTATTTTCTGGCAGCCAGGACGGTGCAATCAAGGTTTGGAAGCTGCTGTTTTAATTTTTGATAAAAACTAGCCAGAGGCAAGCGTAACACTGACTCTTTATCGTTCTCGTACGAGAACGATAAAGACATGTGACGGGAATGGGAATGTTTCTGAGTTTCTATTGGTTTTTCCGATGCTCCACAACACTTCGTATTTTTTCCAGCAAATCTTTTTCTCCCTCCAGAATCTGGAACTCGATTTCCCATATCCATACAGGAATAGGAAGAGAATGCCAATTTTTGAGCTTTACAGCATCTTTTGCTGTGGTAATGATCCCTTGTGCCTGAAGCTCTGATGCAAGAGAAAGGATTTCCCGTTTGTCGTTTTCTGTATACTGATGGTGGTCGGAGAACGAAATTTTTTCCAGAACGTTTATGTTATTTTTTTCAAGGCTTTGGACAAAGCTTTCTGGATTTCCTATGCCACTAAAGGCAAGAACGCTTAAACCTTGCAGCGTTTGCACAGGATATTTTTCTTTTTTGCCAAGCTGGTGGATGCAGGATGGAACATGCGCTGCAATCGCCTGAGGAGCTTTTGTATAAAAAAAAATTTGCGATTGGATTTGTTCTAGCTGTTTTTTCCCTACCATATCGCTTTTCGTGATGATGATAAAATCTGCTCTTTTCAGATGAGATAGAGGTTCTCTCAAAAAACCTCTGGGTAAAAGGTAGCCAAAGCCAAAAGGTTCTGTGGCATCGACTAAAACTATATTGAGATCTCGATCAATATAGCGATGCTGGAAAGCATCATCTAAAACCAGGCAAATATTTTTTCCATGCTTTTCTATGGCTTTCCTTCCAGCAATGACTCTTTTGGGATGTACAAAATGAGGGGTGTCAGGGTGTGCATTGCGGAAAATAAAGATTTCGTCGTTTCCATAGCCTCGTGAAATAAGGACAGGCATAGATGCCTTCATTGCCATAAGCTTTTGGATAAGCCAGATACAGGCAGGCGTCTTTCCTGTTCCTCCTGTGGTTATATTTCCTAAAGAAATCACGGGAACATCCATCTTTTGTGTTTTGAAAAGGCCATAGTTGAAAGCCAGATCACGCAAGATGCTTATCAGCCAATAGAAGCCAGAAGCCCAAAACAGAAAACATCGTATAGCATAGGCAATGATTCCTGGACAGTCTTGCACCTTATACAAAAAACGGCCAGCCTTTGCCATCATAGTTTAAAATCCTGCCTGTTGTAATTTTTCTTTCCATCTTTGTACAGCAGTCTGCCTTTCTGTTTCGCTTGCGTGCAAGGGAAATGGCTCTGATATTTTGGTAATGCTTTGCAGCGCATCCAGAAATAAAGAAGCCATATCTGCCTTCTCTTTTTCTAAGAGAGAAAGAAGGGGATATACTGCAATGCGGGATTTACGCTTTACCAGGGCTTTCAGAGAAAGCATTTTGATATAGCGATCCTGGTCTTCCAACGCTTTCACCAAAAGCAAATCAGCTTCCTGCTTTTCAGATTTGCTTAGATTCAAGATGGCATTCATGCGGATACTGCTGATAGGAGACTGAAGCTTTTCCGCCCACAGAGAGATTTCTTTGTCTTCATAGGAAGAAGGTACTGGAGATTTTTTCCCTTCAGTATCCTCTACTTTTTTATCTTCTATTGTTGGAGAAACAGGCATTTGCTCTGTTTTAGTGAGAGAAGAAAACATTGCTTTCAAGTTTAAAATCTCTTCTTCCATCCGCTGTGTTTTTTCTTTATAGGATTGCAATTCTTTTTGCATGCGCAAATTTTCTTCTTGCTGCCTGGCCATTATGGTTTCCTGGTCTTTCAAATTTTTTTGTAAATGGTTCAGACGGCTCTTTAGAAAGTCTTCCAAAATTAAAATACGGCTCTCCAGAGCTTCCAGTTTTTTCTGAGGACTCTTTTCCTGTCCATATACAACAGAAAATACATTTAGGATGAAAAATAAAAGGAAAATTTTTTTTAAAAACATAGAATTTCTCTTGAATTTTGATTTTTAAAATTTTGTATTGTAATAGATTGTAGCCGCAGGTTGCGCCGAAAAAGTCTTGTCTTCTCAAAAGCCTAACACCAGCGCAATCCCTGCGTCTTTTCTCAATACCCCAGGGATATTGACTAAAACTCATCTTCTGCAACGACAATCAACTGGTCTTCTTTGTCCAGGAGGATTTTTTTTTGTTTATCAGGATTGAGCTTGATTCCAAAATTCAGGTCTGCTCTATTGCCCCATCGATGGATGCGATATCCGAAGGAAATTTCTTTTCTTTGGGCGACTACTCCTATAATATCATAGAAGTTGACTTCCACAGGGAGACGTTCAAAATAAAGAGAGGCAGATTTTATATAGATCTCGCTCCCTTCAGCGCGAAACAAATCAGAATAGACTTCATACAGACTTTTTTGCCTGGATACCTGAGCCAGGAGCATGCTGATAAGCTGGTTGCTAATGATAACATCGTTGACCTTGGCTATCTGGATAAGCTCCTGGTTGGCAGGGTCTAATAATTCTGTCACCAGCTTTGTATGGATCGCCTTACCTGCTTTATTTTGCATATCTCTAAGAAGCAAAAGCGTATAGATCGTCTGAGAATCAATTTCTTCTATTGTGGAAGCTTCCCATTGAGACGAAAGGATGATGATGTTGTCATAGCTGAATGGCCCGATTTTATCCAGCTCTTCTCTGAGGCGATAGTCGGTCTTGAGTAGCCGTATCTCGATTTTATCCAGATTTTTCTGGAACTTTGTTATGATTCCTTCGATTTCTGGACTAGGATAAGGAACTGCAATATCGATGATAGAGCCTTTGCATAAATATTCTGAATATTCACGGATAATGCTTTCGCTTTTGGCATTCCAGCCTAGCAGAAGGTATTTCTCTTGTTTGGGCTTTTGTCTTGACGCAGAGGGAATTTTGAAATTGCTCAGGCTTTTCGAAGATTTATGATAATAAATTCTGCTTTCATCTTCAGCAACCAAGATGATTTCATCACCAGGGCAAATCATCGTATTCAAAGGTGGGTTGATCTGGGCTGCTTTCCCCTGTTGTTTCAATCCAATAGGAATGCAATAGGGAAAATCGCAAAGAATTTCGCCTAGAGTCTGTCCGTGGCTCTTTGGTTCGTTGACGCAATAGATTTCATTGCCAGCAAAAGAAAGAATCTCGTTATAGACTGTAGCCAGTCCATTTTGACGAGATGTCTGCACCAAAATTTTGGCAATGATTTCGTTGCTATAGAAAACAGTAAGCTCTTCTTCTCCAATAGATTGAGCGATATCGATATTCTTTGGCTCTAATAGCTCTGTTACGATATTAAAGCTTTCTGGCCTTCTGGCGGGATTTTTGCATATAGTTAAGATTGCCTTGATGATATGGGTATCGCTCAGGGCAAGCTCTGTTTTTGTAGCATTTTTAGGAACCTCATTTACAAGGATGATGGATTTGCAGTGCGATATGGCCACTTTCTCCAGGTTGGAAATATTGGAAATTTCTCCACATCGTATCACGATCCTGGTCGTTTTTCTGTCTTTGACAATATTTCGCAAGTAATCTTCCAGCTCTTCCTTAGGCCTATGGGAGAGAATGACTATAGCATTTTTTTTCTTCTCTTCATTGGCAACAATCAATTCTTCCAGGATCGAGGGAACTTTATCGCTCCAGCCTAAAATCAGAGTATGATCTTCTTCTATGATAGAGCTATGGCCTTTTTTCAATTCTTCCAATTTCTGGGCAAAGATATTGGTCAAAAAAGCAATCACAAGAGAGAAAATGACAATGCCTAGAAAACCTGTTAAAACCGCCAGCACTTTTCCAAAAAAATTCTTCTCCGTTGCCTTTTCCATAGAACCAGGATCGCAGATTTGTAAAAATGTATCCCATATTTGCTCACTCATATCTGTAGCATAGCCAGTGAAGAAATATAGAGAAATGCAAAATAACCATGTCACGATAAAAAAGAATGCCAATGTGAGAAACATGGCTATTGGCCCATAGGAAATAAAATTATCGAACTGATACGCTAACTTCTTTAGCAGATGTTTTGGGGCAGAGAAAAAGTGAATATGTTTTTTTTTGTTAAGATTCTGGAAAGTATCCACAAGATCTTCTTTTGTCCCTTTTAAGGCATCGGGAATATACATTCTGGAATCTTCCAGGTTGATATAGAGATCAGGATCAATCAAAGTACGGCAGTACTTACACTGGAAGCGAATGGCTTTCGGTATACGAAATTTTTTGTGGCATCCCGGACAGGACACCACAGCATTTTTTTCTTCGGAGAGCATTAGAAAATATCTTTCCAATAAGTGCGGGTTCCATAGTTTTCCTGGAACCTTTTCTGGAATTCTTCTACACTGTAAGTATAGCTTTGTGTCCCTTCGTACTCTACTGCATAGCAACCAGCCAGAGAGGCCATTTCCAGGCAATCTTCGATGGGTAAATTATGTATCAAGCCCTTTAAAAGACCGCCACGGAAGGCATCTCCCGCCCCTGTAGGATCCAGAACATTTGTGCATTTAGCCGCATGAATTTCTTTTCTTTCGCCTTTATGATAAAGAACGCTTCCTCTTTCACCTTTTGTAATAATCAAATATTCAATCATATCCAGAAGCTCGGATTCTTTTAGGTATGTTTTGCTAAGGAAAAGCTCTTTTTCATATTCATTCATAACCACAATCCAGGCACCTTCTGTCAGCGTCAAAAGATCGTCTCGTTCACAAGAGGGAAGAGATTGGCCTGGATCATAAATATAAGGAATTCCATATTCTTTGAATTCTTTTGCGTTGCGAATCATGCCATATTTTCCATTCGCTGCTATGATGGCATAGGAAATTTTCTGCTCTTTTAGTATATGCGCTATGGAAAGATCATTTTTAAGCATAGCTCCGCCATAGAAAGCGGTAATCTGGTTGTGGCTTTGATCTGTTATGATATGAGCAGAAGCTGTCCATTCTTCCTTGTTGACATGGATAAAAGATGTATCCACTCCATCTTGATCCAGTTTGCTTTTATAATCCGCAAAATCCCTTCCCACTGTGCTGAAAATAATGGGTTTTTCCCGGAGCAAAGCAAGACTATAACTGATGTTACCTGCTGTTCCGCCAAAATTTTTAGTCATTTTATCGGCTGTGAAACTGACGTTGAGAATGTTCAGATTATGGGGAAGAATATGACGGGAAAAAATATCACTGAAATGCATTATATAGTCATAAGCAAGAGAACCAGTTACCAATATTTTTTTCATAAAAACAACCTTTCCATAAAAATCATAAATCATAAATTTTTAGAATAGAAAAAGGCGTATTTAATGTTTAGGGGAACGAACCACAGATAGACACAGATAAACACAAATAATTTACAAGGAAGCAATTTATATTATACATTAACCACAGAGACACATATGAAAAAGATTTATTATCTGTGTCCATCAGTGTTCATCTGTGGTTCTCTTTTGGCTATCCCCCAACCTTAAAATACGCCCAATAGAAAACTATCTACAAATGCTTTACATATTCTAAAAGCAGAGAAGCAAATTCTTCTATGATGTCTATATGTATTTTTTGATACGCAGCAGAAATTCCCATCAATCCTGGGCAACCATTCACCTCCAGAATGACAGGGCCATCTTTTGTTCTTAGGAAATCAATCCCTGCAAAAATCAGGCCTGTTTCCTTGGTGGCTTTATAGCAAATTTCTTGTTCTTCTGCTGTCAATTCCGTAACTTCTGTATTGGCTCCTATTTTTACATTAGCGCGGAATTCCCCTAAGGCAGCATGACGTACCATGGCTCTCCAGGGTTTGTAATGAAAATAAAGAGCTCTTACATCCTGGGCAGTATCTTCGCCCAAATACGATTGAAGCAGTAAGATTTCATTCCTGTCTATATGCCAGGCATAGTCAAAAATAGCGAAAACCTGCGCAGGAGTCGATGCCTGGAGAACTGAGTTGCCTCCTGAACCAAAAGGACTTTTGATAATGTAAGGAGGATCGCCCAGGAGCGAAAGTGCAAAAGCGATTTCTTCTCTTTTTCTTACAACGACACTAGGAGTTACTGCTAAACCAGCAAGAGAAAGCCTTTGCAAAGTATGGAGCTTGTCTTTTGCTTTAAGCAGCTCATCACATGGATTGACGACAGGGATTCCCTGCCTCTGGAATTCTCGCAAAATATAGTGATCCCCTCCATGAGCTGCCTTTATGGCAAGCCTTGCGAGCGCAAGCTGGTATTCTGCAGGATGAAAGGGCTTCTGATTATAGTATAGCACAGGTTCTCCTGATTCTCTGGGAATAGATAAAACGAATTCTCCATTCTTCAGGAGAGCAATTTTTATATTGTATTTTTCCTGGGCTATCTTCTGCAAACAAAAATGAAAATCCAGATGACTTTCTTCAGACGGAAGCGAAGAAATCAAAGCAATAGAAATTTTATTCATAATAGAGCAATTCTCTCAGGCGATTGGCATCTTCTTCGATTTGTTCAGGGTCTTCATGAAAGAGATATATTTCATAGGATGCGCTAAAGAGATCTACTGTAACAGGCAAATAAGAACCTACAGGCTTAATAAAACCGATCTGATAAAAAGAAGGCAATTGCTGAACTTCCTCTATTCCATAAACACCACTGATAGATGGTATTTCATAGCTCTGGATTCCCTTGATGATCCTTGCCTGATGCTGGTCATATTTGTCATAGTGTACATCCCCAATGTCAAAAGGAATATCTTCCATATAATGGCATGCTGCCAGCTCGAACAGGCTATGCTCATGAAGGAGAGAAGCGAAAACAGGCTGGTTACCTCCTGCAAAGCGTGCTCCGCATTCAATAATACAAGGGCCATCGTCATCATATTTCAATTCCATGTGGAAAGGAGATTTCTTCAGGCCAAGCGTTTCTATAATAGAACCTGCGTAGTATGCAAGAGGCTCAAAGTAAGGTTCTGATCTGTCTACTTTTATGGTTTGATAGTAGAGATTTTTTACACCATGGCTTTCTCTTTTGTCATAAATCCATACATCTGTAATCAAAACATCGCCTTGCGCATTAGTGATACCATTCACGACAAATTCATTTCCGCCAATATATTCTTCAAGCAAAATTTCTCCCTGGCCTGTGCTGAACACATGCTCACATTGTTCTAAAATTTCTTCCAACGACTCAGCAAAAAAAACACCACGAGAGCCAGCACCTTCCGTCGGCTTTACGACAATAGGCCATTTTCCTACTGCCTCTATGAATTCCTGTACTTCTTCGACTGTATTTACAATGGCAGATTGGTTCACCCGAATATCGCTGTTCTCTCTGAGATAGGATTTTAGTGCATATTTATTGCGAAAACGATGAATGACAGATACAGGATTCCAGTTAAGCCCCAGATGCTCTCCTAACTCCGCTCCTATTTCGATGGTAAACTCTTCCCAGGGAATGATTCCTTGCAAATCTTCATTGATCCAGGATTCTGATAGAATTGCCTGTGCAAGAGCTTCCAGATCTGCATAGTCCGTCATAAGAAACTTTGCATCAATACAAGATTCTAATTCTGATTCATAATTATTTTTATAGACATCATATTGTTGTTCATTCGTAAAGACAGCAACCGCTTTATATTGGTATTCGTTTAAAAACTTTACCATATAAGAAGCATAATCGTAGCCAGGATTTAGAATAACATAATGCTTATCAGACATATTTATGCCTTAAAAAAAAGAATTCGGTTTGCACACTATTCTAAATAAATATCATTTGCAAACAATAAAGTCAAAAAAAATCCTGGATAGAAACAAAGGTTGTTTTCATTCATAGAAAAAATATTTCTTTTTCTGAAATTATTTGCTATAATCTTTCCAACAGGCAGGAGGTATAAAAAAATGCATAAAATTATGATTGTAGATGATGAATATCTTATTGCGCAAACCCTAAGTGAATTATTAAGAATAGCGGGTTATGATACTGTATGTGCTTATAATGGAAAAGAAGCCCTTGATTTATTAGGGCAAGAAAAGCCTGATCTTGTTTTGACAGACATTCTGATGCCTAAGATGAGTGGTATGGAATTGCTATCTCATATAAAAAAAACATATCCAGATATAGGCGTCATCGTTACAACGGCTTATGGTTCTATCGAAAGCTCTGTACAGGCCTTAAAAGAAGGTGCCTTCGATTACATTACCAAACCTTACAAAGAAAAAGAGATCATCCAGGCCTTGGAACACTATTTTAAACATGTACAAATCCAAAAGGAGAACCTCTCATTACGCACTATCAATGAGCTTAAAGATAAATTTTTAATTCTGACTTCCCATGAAATGAATACCCCTTTGATGGTCATTAGTGGCTATCTGGAAATTCTCATGGAAGAAAGCAGTTTGGACAATCGCTGTGCAAGCTATGTAAAGGGTGCTTTCGATGCCTGTCAGAAGTTGGAGAAAATTGTTCAGGGAATACGCTATCTTACATATACTAAAGCTGATGTGCAATTGAAAAGTCTTTGTTTAAATCAATGGCTAAAAGAAGCTATTTCTCCTTTTGTTTCCATTCTGGTTCAAAGAAGGCAAAAATTTTCTATGGAAATTCCTGAAGAATCTGTCTATATCCAGGCAGATAAAATTTGTATGGAAGAAATCATAAGGAATCTTTTAGGCAACGCTATAAAATTTACGCCCGATGGAGAAAGCATTTCTGTAGGAATCAAGATAGAAGAAAAAAATGCTATTCTTTTCTGTAAAGATACAGGAGATGGTATTGGCGATAAAGATTTGCCTCATATTTTCGATACTTTTTACACAGCAATTCCTGCTTTGCATCACCATACAGCAGTAAATTTTGAATATAGAGGTGCAGGTATTGGAAATGGACTCGCCATTACAAAGCATTTTGCCGAGATACAAAATGGCAAAATTTCTGTGGAAAGCCAGCCTGGCAAGGGAAGCTGCTTTTCTATCTCTTTTCCCCGTTTTTTCCCCATAGATCAGGCATAAGCTTATGAAGTACATTTTTATATGGTTGATAAAATTTTATAAAATTTTCATTTCTCCTTTACTTCCACCAGCCTGTCGCTTTACGCCTACTTGTTCGGAATATTTCATGGAAGCCCTTCAAAAAAAAGGGCTTATAAAAGGAATGATTCTAGGCTGCTATCGTATTCTGAGATGCAATCCTTTTTGTAAGGGAGGATATGATCCTGTCGAGTAAATGGCATCTGATAAAATTTTCGCTATTTTACAATTGCTTATTCCCTTGCATTTTGAATAAGGAAATAGTATAACCTATATTTTGGTATTTTATCGAATATTTCTCTTTTATTTTTTGAAAGCTTTTCCACATGAATTTTTCTATTCTCTTTCTTTTTATCTTTATATGTATAAGTACAGTGGCAAAGCCTCAAAGTGACACTATCATGATGGATTTTGATACTCAATGGGCTATAAATCAAGGCTTACAATTTTTAGTGGAGCATCAAAATCTTTCCCCTAAAGAAAACGATAATTTTGGATCTTTCACAGATAACAAAGAAGATCGTCTCTATAGCATTGCGATAACGAGTTTTGCTTGTTTATCACTGATTGCAAACGGCAATCCTCCATATAGAGGGAAATATGGACTGAATACAGCCTATGGAGTAGATTTTATCTTGCGTTGTGTCAATAGAAATGGGTATATTTCCTGTGCAGGAGATGATTCACGAATGCATGGTCATGGTTTCGCCGTTTTACTTTTAGCTGAAGTTTACGGTATGACGAAAGATAAAACTCACTCCAGCCATATTTATGAAAAATTAAAAAAGAGTATAGAGCTTACCCTAAAATCACAAACACCAGATGGTGGATGGGGCTATCTTCCTACAGATACAATACATGAAGGCTCAGTGACAGTAATACAATTGCAGGCACTCAGGGCAGCAAGGAATGTAGGGATCAAAGTTCCTAAAAAAAGCATAGACAGGGCGATTGAATATTTAAGAAAATCAGCGAATCCAGACGGTTCTTTTAAATATCGCCTGGGTATGACAGGAAGTCACTCTAGCTTTCCTTTAACAGCGGCTGGTGTAGCAAGCCTAAATGCAACAGGAGAATATGAAAGCGAGGAAGTAAAAAGAGGATTGGAATTTATGATGCAATATCTCCCTCCTAAAGGAAGTAGAGATAGGTATTATAATGCTTTTTATTTTTATGGACATTTTTATGCTGCACAGGCAATGTACCATGCCCCTTCTCCTCATTGGGAACGGTGGTATCCTGCTATTCGTACAGAGCTTCTCAGAAAGCGTGATTCTGCTACTGGAGCATGGACAAGCCGCTTTGGCTCTGTATATGCCACTAGCATTGCGACTCTTATATTACAGATACCATATAACTATCTTCCTATTTTTCAGAGATAATTTGCTTTTCTTTCATGGACAGGAGTTAAAATGAGCCAAGATAACAAGCCTAGAGCAGGGATGCTATTAGGGCATTATAAACTTACGGTAAAATTGGGAGAAGGAATACTAAGTGAAACGTGGTTAGCAGAGCATAGTTACCTGGAAGGCAAAGAAATTTCTTTAAAGATTTTCAATAATGAAAAATTTATTCGGATTTTACAGAATCAAAAATTCTTGCGTGTTATAAAAGCCCCTACGCATTTGCCTTATATAGAAGACTATGATCCCACAGGCACTTTTCCTTACCTGGCACAAGAAGTATTAGCAGGAAAAAGTCTTCGCCAATATTTCAAAGAAGGTAAAAAGTCGGATTTAGGTTTATTTAAAAAAATCGTGGAAGCTGTAAAATATCTGCACGAACAGAATATAGTTCATCTTGATTTGCGCCCTGAGCATCTTATTATAGATGCTAATGGAAATATCAAATTTCTGGACTATATTTTAGGCCAGATCACAACATTGACATTAGCGGAATACTATAGAGAGTTTACAGGAAAAGCTATCCCTATACCAAAACCTATAATGCGTTCTTTGCTTTATAAATCCAAACAACACCGTATGGGGCTTGATTTGAGTATACAGGCGGATATATATTCTTTAGGGGTAATTCTTTTCGAAATGATTACAGGAACATATCCTACCAAAAAGGCGGAATTCCCAAGCAATCTTGTTCCTGATCTCCCTAGTAAGGTTGATTTTATATATTCGTGTTGTTGCAACAAAGGAGAAGATTTTTTTTCTCATTGCAGTGATATTTTGCAGGTATTAGAGCAAAAAGAAACTCCCAAAAATTTTGCACCAGGGATTACGCTGATTAGAGACAATGCTGCCACTATATCTGTAAATAAAATGGCCGGTGAAAAAAACTATGTAGATGGGAAAAATATAGGCATACTATCCAAAAACCTGGATGAACTCATCTCCAGCAATCTTCAATTCTTTGCATTCGACTTGCAGTCAATTGACTATCTTAATTCCAGTGCTATAGGATACATAGTAAACTTTTGTGATCGCACCAAAGGTGTTATCATGTTCAATGTGGACAAAAAGGTAATGACTATTTTAAGTGCGTTAGGCCTGGAAAAAGTCATTCCTATTGTAAGCCAGGAAAAAGAAGCCAAAGAATATATACTAAAAAAAATGCAAGAAAAAAAATCTTCATAAAAATATTATTGAGGTGAAAATGGAAAATCGTCAGATACATGCAGGTATTGTAATAGGAATAGAAGACAATCGGATTGCTGTCCAGATGCTTCCTGCTATATCAGGAGAATGTGGTACTTCATGCCGTTGCAAAGCACTGGCTATGGTAGAAGAATCCAAAGGTCCCAAAATATGGATAAAAGGGAACTACAAAAATCAGTTTAAAATCAACGATTTTGTAAAGATTGAAGCTGATTTACCATCGGCCTATACAGGAATTTTTTTCCTATTTATTTTGCCTATGATCGGCCTATTTTTTGGTGCGCTTTCAGGCCATTTTCTGGCGGAAAAATATTCTCTTGTAAACCAACAAATTTTTAGCATAATAGGAGCAGGTACAGGCATTTTTATTGCAATAGGCATCGCAATTCTATTTGATCTAAGACTGAGAAGTAAAAAAGAAGTTTTTAGAATACAGGAAATCCCTTCTCTGAAGGAAGAAGCTCATCAAGAATGTAGGAATTCCAAAAGGCATCTTTAAGATGAAAAAACAGAAAAAATTATACTTTGCTGCTGTACTCTTGATTCTTGTTCTGGCAATTTTATCTCAGATATATATGCCAGAAGAATCTGCTCTAGTAAAAAATAGCCGTCTCAACTATATTTGTTATTTTAGCATGAAAAAAATAGGGATTGCATTGTTGCAATATTCGGACAAGGAAGGAAAAGGAATCTTCCTCCCCAATGATCTTTCCCTCTTAGTCAAGAATCAATATCTTCCTTCTGATTCTTGTTTTTGCTGTGGAACACAACCTGAAACACCCTATTATTATTTTCCCGATTTGCGCAGGGATATGCCACATAATATTCCTATTTTAATCGAAAGAAATGCACCTCACCCCACTAGCGAAGGCAAGAAAGGAGGATTTTGTTTATTTTTGGATTTTTCTGTCCGTTATCCTTTGCGAGAAGGCGAAGATATATTCGTTATAGAAGATACCAAAAAAGCTTTAAAAATCGGCCAGAGCGATTCCAAAGAATTTTTGCTAAAAACTTTGGCCGAACCTTTTCAGAGCGACCGTGTGAAAAGTATGTGCTTATGGAAGCTAAGACAAATGGAAGTTTTTAGCACTATCATACCAGAATTTTTATATGCAAAATCCTATGCTATTTCACAAGAGGCAGCATACAATGTATTAGCCTGGGATAGAGAGAAAGCTTCCTATCTTTTAGCTTCTTTTCTATATGATAGCAATTATTTTATAAGAAAAGCGATATGGAAAAAATTATTTCCTTCTTCTCAGGAAATAGATTTTATTTCCCCTGTTGCATGTGAGGCGATAGCGAACAAATTCTTAAAAAGAAATTGACTCTGATATGCTTTTTGTTTAAAATAAGAAATGAAAATGGTTGGCCAGGATTTTTACCCTGAGAGGGTTATATATAAGCCCAGGCGTGGCCCTGGGGTATAAAGATATTAAATTCAGTTTGCAGGGGTAGACAATGAAAGCATACAATCAAAATGGATCCAGTATTGTCCATCTTAGTATTTTTGTATTTTTAGCTTTATTGACTGTTTTGGTTTTTTGTGTTCTGTATGGTATTCAGAATGACTATGAACAAGGCATTCAAAAGAACCTACAGAATATAAAAGCCATCGAGAAAGAAGAGAGCGAGATTGCTTCTTCTCTTCAAAAAATAGAGAGCCTGACAGGTTTTTACAGTGTTGGTAGTCGTTCTGGCTTAAGAGAAATGAGTGATGCCACTGTAGATTCCAAAAAATTGATAGGGAATTTGAATAAAATCAATAGTAAAGATAATGAGCCAGGAAGCTGGAAATACTATGGACTCAATTTACTCAATACTGCGGATGCTGACATAGCAGAAGAGAAATTGAATTCTATGGTTTATCTTTTAAATCTGGAAAATGTTCTACAGTCTTTTATATTGAGGACAGAAGAACTTCAAAAAGAATTGCAGATCGTACAAAGCGACTTGAAATCAGTAGAATCGGAAACAAAAGATAAAGAGTCGCAAAAAGATGAAATAGTTCAGAAAAAAAAGACTATTCTGGATTCTCTAAAAAACAAGCAAGAAGGTTTAGAAAGCCAATACCAGGCTAGACTAGACAGCATAAAGGATTTCCTGGACAAGGCCAAAAAAGAGAAAGAGGAAGCCATTAAAAAAAGAGCAGAAGTGGAAAAGAATGTCCAGGCTAGAAAATCAGAATTTGAAAACATCATTAGCAAAGAAAAAACAGAAATACGAAAACTTCAGGCTGCAAAATATGGCAGAACAGCCTATTCTGAAATCACAAAACAAAAAGAGTTTGAACCTTCTGAAGAAAAAGAAAATGGAAACGTGGTATTTTCTGATCCTAAAACACAAACAGTTTACATCAATATTGGAGAAGACAGAAAAGCCATCAACGGTCTGAAGTTTGATGTGTATCGACGACACCAGCAGGGAAAAAGAATTTTCATTGGCCGTATTGAAGTGCAGAAAGTTATGGATAAAGTCAGTATGGCTAAGGTAGTGGAACTGAAAGACCGTTTTGATCCCATTGTGGATGGAGATTTTATTCTGAATCCTGTTTTCAGAGAAAGCCAGATTGTATATTTTGCCTTTGCTGGAAAGATGACAAAAATTTCTAATGAACGAACTGCGAAATTGATTGAGCAGCTAGGAAGTAAGGTAGAACCAGAAGTCACTGCCAAAACTCATTTTGTTGTGGTAGGAGAAAAAGGCCAAGACCATTCTAACTATCTTTCTGCTGTAACGTTTGGTATACCCTTGATAACAGAGCAAATTTTATTCAAATATATTGGAGATTAAGGAGAATTTGTGATGAGCAATAGTGCAAGAGGGAAAGTATCAGTACTTCTGGTATTCTTTATTGTTGTATGGGTTGCTTTTTCTGGACTTTCTTTTCTTGTATTCAATCAAATACAAGAAACTAAAGAAAAATTTGTGCGATCAACAAGAAATCTTTCCAATGCCAACAAAAAATTAGAAGAAACAAAAGCCAAAGTTGTAAAGATTTCTAATTTAGTAGGATTTCATGGTTCTTCTTCCTCTGTAGAAAGTATAGCTTCCAGTGTAACCATTATGGTTGACTATCTCAACAAGCTATGTAGCGATGAAGAAACCGTCCTTTCTAAAAAATCTCTTGGCATAAAGCTGGACAATAAAACAATAGACGAATCCCGCCTTTTTGATATAGATTATGTCAGGAAAGAGGTCGTTAGCTTAGAAGATGTATGGAATGCCTGCGTTGAAAGAATAGAAAGTTTACAAAAAGAGATCAAGCAAAAACGAGATGCTCTCACAAATGCTAAGACTAGATATGAAAAGATTCGCCAGCAGGCAAACATGGAAATCGAACAATTAGAAACCGCTCTTGCTGAAAAAAGAAATGAGCTGGAAGAAACCAGAAAAAGTAACGAAATCAAAGTAGAAAAAGCAGAGCAGGAGAGAAATTTAGCCCAGGAAAATAAGATAAAAGAAAAAAATAATCTGGCAGAAGCCTTAAGGCAAGAACGCTCTCAAAAACAAAAACATGAGCTAGAAAAAGAAAATCTAAAAGAGAGAGTAAGAGAGCTACAAGCAGAGGCTGCAGGACAGACAGGCATAGAAAAATGGTTCCAGTCAGTCTCCAAAACAGAAAAAGTCCAGGAGAATCCTGACGGCGAAATTCTTTATGTAAGCGATCGCATGGAGATTGCCTATATTGATTTAGGAAGGCCCGAAGGCGTACTCAAAGGCATGAGTTTCCAGGTTTTTGAATACAGTAAGGGTGGCCAGAAAAAAAACAAAGGAAAGATCATTGTCAAAGAAGTCCAGGACAACATGAGCAAAGTTGGAATCGTAGAACTGGACGACCCCCTGGTTCCCATCAAAAAAGGCGATAAAATCATCAATCCTGTCTATGACAGAAATAAAGTAAAATATTTTGTGATTGCAGGAAAACTTTCTCAAAAATATTCCCTGGAACAGGTCAGACGCATGGTAAAACAAATTGGAGGCACCATAGAAGACGAAATTACCGCCAAAAGCGATATTGTAGTTCTAGGGGAAGACTTCAAGAAAGACCCTGTTTACCAGAGAGCTGTAGAGCGTGGTATAGAAACCATGCTGGAATCTGAATTCTTAGGCTATCTGGGGAATTGATAAAAAAAATCCCCCCATTTAGCAGGCACAAAGAATACCGTGCCTTATAACACAAATCCCAAAAATAGATAAAAAATTCACCACGAAGTACGCGAATACAAGAAATACGAACGGTTGAAATAACAAAAGTACATTTTTTTCTTCGAGTTTCTTTGTGTTCCTCGTGGTGAAATCAAATTTTTTTCTATCCTTCTGGTACTTTTCTATCCCCTTTTTTCGATTTTCTCTATACTATTTCCCCAAAACAAGCACCAGCCAGTATCAGCCTGTATACCAAGGCTCTCCAATTGCTCCACATCTTATTCCTCTAAAAAAAATCACACTTTGATTAACATGACCACCTTTCTAGCCATTCAAATTTTCTTTCATTATTTTTTTGACTTTAAGATATCTTTTTGCTAAGATTTAATAATCTAAAATGTATCTTAACAATATTAGATTACACATAAATCTTTCAATTACATAGATAAATTTTTTTTAAAAAAAGTATTCCGCTTTTTTGGGGGATTGTATCTATCTATATAGACAAAGAAAAAGTGTTACAAATATCATGATTCATTTTTATGAGGAGTCCACTCTATGAAAAATTTTAGAAGTTTTCTTTTCTTTATCCTTGTCATGGCTGTCAGCACTACCCCTCTTTGGGCACAGTATCGCAATCGTGCCAGCGATATAAAAAATCCAGTAGCAAACCGAATTCATGGCTATGCCAGGCTGTATGCTCAGCAATCTATAGACTATAACACCTATATGTCTTATTTGCAGCAGTTGTACTATCAGATCGGGCCAGCAGCGTACAATCAGAGTGTCTATGATGCCTACCAGATATCCAAAAGATTGATTGCAATGTATAGCAGCTATCTTAGTTCCCCGCTAACGCCTGGCTGGGCAAATCGCCGTGATGTTGAAAATGCCAGAACGAAGATGCAGGCAGAAAAAAGGATTATGCAAGCGATACAGATGGCCACAGCACTGTCGCAAAATTAACATTAAGAAAGAAAAGTAGTTGAGAGAAATGCCTGATTTCAGACATTTCTCTCGTATTCAGGAAACAATAAGTTATGGAAAAAGACAACCAAAATAAACTTTTAAAAGAATTTAAAGATTTATTGAATGATGTTGCTCATGATGTAGGGGAGCAAGCACTACGACCTATGGTGAATGAAGTGCAAAATAAATGGAATCAGGATATGAATGTGCTGCTTCAGAAAACAGATACAAATGCCCAGAAGCAGCTAGATCAAACAGGGCAAAGCATTAAAAATTTGATGGCACAATTTACTCAAAGCATTGCCAATGCTGAAAAGGTTCTCAGAGACTCTATGGCAGAGGTTTCTAAGATAACACAGTCTTTGCAAAAAGGTACAGAATTCTATCAGAAAGAAATGAGCAGCACGAGTCTGACTTTGCAAAAGCAAATTCAGGAAAACAGCCAGTTGTGGGAAAAGATGCAAAAACAACTTACCCAGATGAATACGGATTTAAAGACTTTTTGCCAGGATTTGGAAAAAAAGATACAACAGCAGAAAAGCATGAATGAGGAAGAATGCCGAATCTTGGAGCAAATGAAAACAATTGCGCAGGGATTCCAAAAGACGGCACAAACACTGGAAAGTACTTTGCTTGGATTGGTAAAAGCATTAGAAGACAAATATAGCGCAGCGATTAAGTCTATTCAAAATTCTACAGAAAGAATTTGCCAGGAGATACAGTCCACTACAACAGTCTGTGCAAGCGCGATGCAAAAATCCAGAGAAGCTCAGGATCAATTCCAAACCATATTGCAGGCAGAGCTATTGGAGCATGAGCAGGAATGGAAAGAAACAAAGAAATTTTTTCAGGATACAAGGCAAATTTTTTATAAACAACTGGAAGACAAAATGTCTGTTACAGAAAAGCTCTTCCAAAAAATCCAAACATTTTTGCAGGAAAGCTTTTTTTTAGGTATGTCTCCTGCTACTCTTTTGATCATTACATTTATTCTGAATTGCTTATTGCTGCTCGGTTTTTCTGGTTATGCTATTGTAAAATTTTTAGAAAAATAGAGGTAGGATATGAATTTAAAATTGTGGAATTCTTCTGCTTCATCAGAACAAACCCCCCGTTCTGCCAGAAAAGCTCTCAGCTTTTTCCAATCCCTCTGTGAATCATCCAGGGAAATTCCAGAATATAGAGAAGAAAATGCTCTGCCTGTTTCCAAAAGTAGTATGGTCAGGCCGAAGATTCATAAACAGGTAGCAAAGCTTCTTAGCACAGAAGGGAAAAAAGCAGAGCAACTCCAGATCGAGGAGCTAAAAAATACCATAGGCATGGAATATCATGCTATGTTTATGCTGGATGTCATCAAAAGGCATTCATTAGGAAAAGAAGTCCTGGAGAATGTACAGGGCGAATTGACACGCATCCAGGAAAGACTGGATGATCCTCGTTTTTTTCTAGGCGTTATAGGCGAATTTTCTACAGGGAAAAGCACGCTGATCAATGCATTGCTGCGGGATTCTTTACTATGTACAGATAGATGGATTGATGGGAAGCAGCAAGGAACGACTTCTTCTGCAACTTTGATTGGCTATGGAAAGCTAGACGCACAGATTGTTTTCCAGAATAGAAGCACAGTGAGCTTTGGAGGCACACTATGGCCGAAACTTATGTCTTTTCTTGGCTTGCTCAGCGACAGTGCTTATAAAGAATATCTTCTGAGATTTCTGCATCGTTACACAGCAAAGGATGAAATGGCAGAACAAGTAGCACAGGTGAATCTCTATCATCCTTCCGATCAATTGTTACAAGGCCTGGTGATTGTTGACACCCCTGGTACCAATACAAGCAGCCACCCCAGACATAAACAGGTCACATTGAATGCAATTAAGGAAATCTGTGATGCAGCTATCATATTGATTGATGCCAAAGTACCAGTGCCAGAAACATTACTGGAATTTTTAGGATGGGAAAAACTTCGTCCTGTATTGCATCGCTGCATTTTTGTCGTGACCCATCTGGATGAAGCGAATCCCAAAGCAAACCCTAAAGAGCAAAAAAGGCTACTTGAAACTATCCAGAAGCGTATTAAAAATTTTCTCCAGTTAGAAGACCCTGTTATTTTGCCTCTCTCTCCTATCATTTTTTTTGACCCTGATGGTACAATCATTAAAAAAGAAAACCAAAAAAAATTCTTAGAGGAGTTTTTGCAAGGAGAAGAGAAGCTATATCAAATTCTTCACACTAACAAATGGATCGTTCCCCTGGAAGCCCTGGCAAGATCTATGGCATCCTTGTTGGTACAGCTCCAGTCTAAACTAGATCGCAGGGCAGAAGAATACAGAGTGCAGCATAAAGCTTTGGAAGATAATAAAATACCTGATATGGCAAGCTTTATTTCAGAAAAACAAGAAGAAATGCAAGAAGAATTTTTGAATCATTCCAGCCAGCACATAGAAGACTGGCAAAATGAACTGGATACCTGCGCTACAAAAGTATTGCAAAAAATACAATCTTGTATCTATTCTGTACAATCCAAAGACGATCTGAACAATGTCCTTAAAGGAGACAGGATTCCTTCCTTCATAAGATGGGGGGAAAATGAGTGCAAAAATTCTCTTTCAGAACTTTCCGAAAAAATTCACAATGCCACGCAATACCAGCAACAAAAGTTTCAGGAAAAATTTGCCAGTATATACCGCAGCCTGGCAACCCTGGGAGGCCTATTAGAGGAAAGCTATAGCATAAATTTGCAGGAAAACAATGCCTTTCTTTCTGGCACTATATCTTTAGGCAACAACGATGCTGCTTCCTATTTCGATGAGCAGACAACAGGAGATAACTGGCGAAAAGGCGGGCTTGCAGGAGCAGGAGCCTACATAGGAACATGCATTGCACCTGGAGTAGGTACAATCATTGGAGCAGGGCTTGGCTTTCTCGTAAGTCTTATCTGGAGTCCTTCCCTGGATAAGCTCAAAGAAGAAAGCTATGGCAAGATCGTTCCTTGCATAAGGAATGGCTTCTATGAAATGAAAAAAAAGATTTCCGAAGCACAGTTGATTGAAGACTATGTATCGGCAGAATTGCAAACTCTGTATCAGATGCTTTGGAAATACCAGGAAGTATACGAAAGAAAAGTCCAGGAAATGATCGAGAGAGATGAAAAGCAAAAAAAACAGTTGATGGATTTGAGCTATCTCATTGAACAAGACAAAGAGAGCCTCCAATCGCGTATGGGCCAGCTCGAAAGAATCCAGAAACAACTTCGTTCTCGAAGATAGTTTTACAAAATTTTTCCATATAGGAGCGATTATGAGTTCTAATGAACAAAAACAAACCCTTTTTGCCAATTTTAAAGAACAACAGCAAGAACTGTTGCGCTTGCTCCAGACTGTACAATCTGCCTTTCAAAAAATGCAGATGAAAACCCGTCTGGAAACCATAGAAACGCTTACGCAAAAAGTACGCTCGGATACTTTTAAGGTCATGGTTGTAGGAGAATTCAAACGGGGAAAGTCTACCCTGATCAATGCGCTTCTTTCCGAAGAAATTCTGCCAGCTTTTTGCACTCCCACTACGGCTGTTATCAACGAAATCAAATGGGGAGAAAATAAAAAAGCCATTTTGCATTTTTTGGATCCTTTGCCAGAATCTCTGCCTGAAGGACTATCGCCCAAAGCACTAGAACATATCCGCAAGAATAAAGGCAAAGCCATACCGCCTATGGAGATTCCCGTAAACGAGATCGAGGATTATGTTGTGATTGCTGATCCAGCAGCAGACCCCAAAGATTCTGTTGCTCAGACACCCTATGAAAAAGTTGAACTTTTTTGGCCCATTTCTTTTTGCAAAGATGGGGTGGAAATCATTGATTCTCCAGGATTGAACGAGCACAGAACACGGTCTCAGGTAACAACCAACTATCTCCTGAAGGTAGATGCTGTGGTTTTTGTTATGAATTGCAGCAACCTCGGCTCTGAATCTGAAATGGACGTTATTGAAAAGAATATACGTTCTTGTGGTTATGAAGAAATTTTTTTTATAGCAAACCGCTTTGATGAAATAAGATCGCCAAAAGAAAAAGAACGCATGATGGATTATGCCAAAAAGAAACTGGGAAAACTGACAAAATTGGAGCCAGGCCTGTATTTTCTCAGTGCACTAAATGCCTTAGATGGAAAAATAGAGAACAACGAAGAAAAGATACAGGAATCTCGAATTTTACTCTTTGAAAGGGCTTTGGAAAAATTTCTCGTTGTGGAAAGAGGCACCATAAAGCTTTTGCAGCCAGCCAAAAATATCAGACATACCATCCGCCAGACCAGAGAAGAAATGCCTGAACAACGGAAAAAATTAGAAACTAGCCTGGCAGAACTGGAAGCAAAATACCAGAAAAGCCAAAAAGACTTGCAGGATGTAGAAAATAAAAGAGACAGCATCCTGCATAAGATCAAGACCCATCGCCTGGAATTGAAAGAAGAAATCCGAAGAAAATACGCACGCTTTCTCCAAGATATATCCAATAAAATCCCTTCTTTTGAACAAGAATATAATCCAGAAAGCCAGATCGGAGTATTGCAGGTCATCAGAAAAGATGAGGCTGCTATAAACGCTTTTGCCAAAAAGGTCATCGAGCATTTGACAAAAAAAGTAGAAAGTGCTGCCCTGCAATGGAAAGATGAAGTCATGCAGCCTCTTTATGAAAAATGGCTTGACAGGCTACAAAGAGAGATCAAAAATCCCCTGGAAAACCTGATTGTTTCTCTGGATCAGATTCGCTATAGCTTTTCTGGATGCGATCCTGCTTTACAAGAACAAAAAATCAGTGCTATGGAGCGCATTCTATGCTCTGCCGTAGGCTGGCTGCTTATATCTCCTGGCTCTGCTCTAGTCGGTGGAACTATGGGATTCAATGAAATGCTCAAAAGTGTAGTACCCAACATAGGTGTTATCCTGGCAATGGTTCTTTTGGGAGTCACCAATCCCTGGTTATTGATAGCAGGAGCATTAGGCACAGGAGCATGCCAGATTTTTTTCAAAGCAGGAGCAGCTCAGGATGAAATCAAAAAGAAAATAGCCGAAAAATTTCAGAGTGATTTAAAAGAGAAGATCGAAGACTATGCTGAAGAGGCTGCTGATGCTGTTTTTGACAATACAGAGCGAATCGAAATGGCCATAGAAGAAGGCATCAACAAAGAAATCCAATCCATCCGAGACAACTTTGAAGCCGTTATCCGAGACAAGAAAAAAGGCGAGTCAGAAGTCAACAAACAAAAAGGAGAAATACAACATTTAGAACAGCAGCTCAATGAAATAGACTCTGGCCTGGATAAACTGATTTTTGATATTGCTGGTAATAAAAACACAAAATCTTAGTCTTATTTGGTACTCAGAGTACCTGGAGAAAGTATTGTCCAGGTACTCTATTATGGAGAATATGAGTATGGCAGGTTTATTTGATAAATTTATAGAAACAGCACACAGCATCCACAAGATGGCCCAGGAAAAATTGCCCGAAGTTTCCCAAGAGTTCGAAAAACTGGTGGAAGAAGGAAAAAATTCTTCTTTGGTGAAGCTATTCGATGAAAAAATATGCCAAATAGAAGAAAGAGCAAAGCGTTTAATCGAAGCCATGAAAGAAGACGTAAAAAAAGAAATCCGTTCCAGACTCATGAGACAATTTATATACCAATGGATTGCCATTATTGTTGGCATTGGACTGGCATTATTCATAGCATCAAGATAAGGAAAGGTTATTTATTTATGGAAGCAGGGAAAAAACTACTTCGGGCTGCCACGTTTTTTTTACTGGCAGCCGTCAAACAAATTCCTGGTCTGGGCATGATTGTGGAAGTCTGGGACAGTGCCATCCAAAACGCCCAGATTTGGGAACAAGAGCAAAAAATAGATTCGATGAAGGATCGCATTGAGCAACTGGAACAGGCAGGAAAGATTCATTTTCAGGAAGCCAGGGAAATCGCCCAAGAAACCATAGAAGATTTAAACAAAAAAAAACAGGTCGTGCCCAAAGAGAAAGCCCAGGCCATTGTAGACATTATTTCCGTAATGCCTGCCAATATATTGCAAAAAACAAGCTGCGCTCTCACTGCCTTTCAAAAGCATGGCTCTTCCCAATATCTTACTCTGGCCTTAGGCAAAGAAGCCAGCCTGGAAGATCGCCATAATTTTTATATGGGTTTGATTCCTGCAAGACGGCCAAGATGGCAAAGCAAAACAGAATTTGAAGACCGCAGAGGATGGCAGTTCGATGAACTCTTGGGGATGGGCGGTTTTGGAGAGGTATGGAAGATAAGGCACAAATCCCTTTCCAAATACCAGGCAGTGAAGTTTTGCCTGGACGAAAAAAGCAGTCGTATACTCAAAAGAGAAGAGCATATCATCGCCACGCTTCCCGATCATAAAAACATCGTGAACGTCCTGGACTCAAACATCGAAAAAGAGCCATACTGGATTTCCTTTGAGTATATCGAAGGAGGAACACTGGAAAAATATATCCTGAACTACCAGAACAACATGCCATTAGAAGAAGTGCTAAGGCTCATGCGAGAAATCTGCGAGGGGGTGGCTTGTGCCCACAGACTTTCCCTGGTTCATCGGGATCTAAAACCGTCCAACATCCTCATTGCCTCTGGGTCAGTCCCCAAGATTTCGGACTTTGGTCTCAGCAAAATTCTTATGAAAAGCAACCAGTCTACTCCCAATCCAACATTACAGATGAGCCTTCGCCAATACGGCACCTGGGCATGGATGTCTCCAGAACAAAGAGAAGGCGAAGTAGCAGATCCCTCGGACGATGTTTATTCCTTGGCTGTACTCTGCTATCAAATGCTTATTGGCAACCCCTGCAAAGAACCCCCTCGTTACTACCGCAGAGAACTGGAACGTCTGACACCACCTGTACCAAAAGATTTGCTTGCCTGCATCAGCGATTGCCTGGAACTCCCCAGAGGCGAAAGGCCACAGAATGCAGAGATTCTCTTAGATCGCCTGGAAGATATTTCTCCAGAAGAAAAAAGCAAGTTTATAGCTACAAAATCCACCCCAAAAGCACCGATAGAGGAGGAAGCTATATATTCTCTTTTTTCCCGTTTTAAAGAACAACAACAAGAGCTGCTGCATTTACTCCAAATCGCACAAACGGTTTTTCAAAAAATGCAAATGAAAACCAGGCTGGAAACATTAGAAACTATTATAGAAAGAGTACAATCCAATTCCTTTAAAATTATGGTTATGGGTGAATCCATGCGAGGCAAATCTACTTTAATCAATGCACTTCTTGGAGAAGAAATTTTGCCTGCATCTTTTACTACGATTATTCATGAAATCAAATGGGGAGAAGATAAGAAAGCTGTTATTCATTTTTTGAATCCCCTTCCAGAGTCTTTGCCTAAAAAATTACCACCAAAAAGTATAGAACACATTCGTAAATACAAGGGGAATAATATTCCTCCAATGGAGATTGCTGTCCATGAAATCGGAGAATATGCTATAGTTTCTGATCTTGAGCAGATACCCTATGAAAAAATAGAAATTTTTTGGCCTCTGCCTTTTTGTAAAGATGGTGTAGAAATCATTGATTCTCCAGGATTGAACGTAGACAGAATACGATCTCGAATAACAACCAGCTATTTTCTGAAAGTAGATGCTGTGATTTTTGTTATGAAGTGCAGTAACCTTGGCTCTGAATCTGAAATGGATGTTATTGAATGGAATATACGTTCTTGTGGTTATGAAGAAATTTTTTTCATAGCAAACGGCTTTGATGCAATCAGAACAAAAGAAAAAGAACATGTAATGGCTTATGCTAAAAATAAACTGGGAAAACGGACAAAACTGGAACCAGGAGTGTATTTTCTCAGTGCCCTTAATGCACTAGAGGGAAAGATAGAAAACAATGAGGAAAAAATACAGGGATCTGGCATCCTGGATTTTGAAAAAGCACTACAAAAATTTCTTTTGATAGAAAGGGGAACTGTAAAACTTTTAGTGCCTTCAAAAAATCTTAGGCATATCATTCGCCAAACAAGAGAAGAGTTCCCAGAACAAAGGAGAATATTGAAACGTTATATGGACAATGCGAATAAACAGAAATCAGAAGAAATAGAGCATAAGATCAATGGATTAAATATATTAGAGCATGAACTAGATGTGATAGATAGCGAACTTTGTAAGTTAATATTTGATATCGCAGATAGGTATAAGGCTAAAATGTAAATCGCTTCGTTATCTTTATCAGATGAGGAAGCAGAAATAAATGCTGTTTTTGATAAAGATAACGAATTCTATGCCAATTTTTTGGATTTTTATCCGCAATTTTAGTTTTTAGCTGCTGATTGCAATGCGGCTACTACATCTGTTTGCCATTCTCCCAAAATATGCCCTTTCAACTTATTGAAAATATACTTTGGTGTTACAAATGTTGGCTTTCTGCCATGAAGTAAATCACTGATTGCATTAGGGCAGTCGCTAATATGTTCCAAAATAGCAATATCGCCTTCGTTGGTATGCACCAAAATATGGTTGCCCTGACTCCAATCACGAGCAGCATCCACGCTAGTAATAATATGAAAAGGAATAAAAATAGAATTCGGGTTTGACAAAGCTTCTTCCATCTCTTTAGGTTTCATATAGGCATTGATGGATTTTACCACATCCTTGAGCAGGTTTATAGGATCATTTACCCATCTCATAAAAGCAAGATCAGCAGACATAAAATCCAAAGCATTATCCAGGAAAGATTTCCATCCTGTATCACTTTTTGATGTGGTAAGAAAGATTAAAAATTCAGGGTAGAGAAAGCAATTCCCTGCAGGGGCAGTGCTGTAAAATGCAGGGGGCTTTCCATGACTAGCCCCACATTTAAATTGTTTGATAGCTGTAATTCCTGGATGATCATGGAGATATTTTAAATAGTCTTCTATATGTCTTGTTCTTTCCATCGTAATATTCCTTTCATAAAATATTTTTTTTGAACTAATAGAATTTTTATAAAAAACAGTATATATATAAATTTCAAAATAAATTATAATATTAAAAAAATATTGCTAATTTTCAGCTTCCAATTTGTTTTTTTCGGTTTGTAATCGCATCCCTTCTTCCATATACGACTGCAACAAACATCGTGAATTATACTGTAATTGTGCATTTGTCATACTGGGGCGACTATTTCCCAGTTCTTGATAGAACTTAAAATTATTAGATTCTTGTTGTATTTTCCAGTCTAGCTGTTGTATCTGAAATTCTAATTGCTGGATCCTCCATCTTTTTGTGTCTACATCTTGGCTATTATTATTAGAATAAGAGTTGCCTGGGTTTTGATAGTATTGGTTTTTTCCTTTGGGTTTATCACAAGAACATAGAAAGCTTGTGAAGAATACTAATATGGATAAAAAAAGTATTTTTTTTAACATGAATAACTCCTTACTCCTTATAAAACCACGTTTAAATACTAAATCTTATAACTTTTCATTATTGTATGGGAGGCAGAAAATTCACTGTGCCCCCTTGTTTGGCTTGTAGATGTGCAACAACCTGAGAGCAAAATCCTGGTTTGCCACGAATAATAAATGTTTTTCTTTCGCCCTGCTCATATTGAAATAATCCCCACAATACTTTAACATTGCGATAATTAGGGCTGACTAATTCAATGCGGACTTCTTCATTGCTAGAAAAAACATCTTTTACTTTTGTCCATAAAGAGATAGCAGGCAAAACTGTTTTAGCACCTGCAATCGTAGTTGGTGTAATCATATTCGATAGCATTATCTGTTTCCTTAATTTTAGTTTTATATAATTTGCTTTGGTTGAAAACCACGAATCGTTCTATTACTACTAGATTGCTGCAAACAAAAAGGTAGGATGTTTTTTTAAAATTTTTTCGATATTGTTTTTGAAAACGGAAAAAATTTACGTCTCTAAAGCCAAATTTTATAACGAATTTAGCGAATAAACGAATGCATGAATTTTATTGCCACGATTCGCTTATTCGTTTCATCCGTGATTTTAATTCGCAAATTTTGTACTTCTTATACCCATTTAAGTAATTTCAAACTCCATTTATCTTCAAAATTCCCAACAATAATGTTAATAATGTCTATAATCACCCAAACAAAGATGCCGACAAAGATAGCAGGAGATAATTCAATCCCTACTAAGGAAAGAATTGTCAGTGCCACCATACCTCCTCCTGAATCTGTTTTGCCAACATAGAATCTGTGAGCTCCAAAGCCTCCAAAGAATAGTGCCAGAAGCAATGCGGCAAGAATTTTTTTTTCTGAAGCTGCCTTTGATACTGGCATCTCAAGAACCGCTACGGAAGCAGGTTTGCCTACGGAAGTAATTACATCGGTTTCAGTTTTATTAGATGTCTTTTCTACTTGCTCTGTTTTCTGTCCACAATAAAAACAAAATTTGGCATCCCAGGGAATGGAACGACTACAATTTTTACATAGAATAGAGGTATCCTGGCTTACAGCGCATTCTCCACAAAATTTAGCCTCTTCCGCTAAGGCATGATTACATCGAATACACATTTTGGCTGCCATAATATATTTCCTTCTTCATAAACATAAGTTATAAAAATTACTACAAACTAAGAGTTTTTCCTAAATACATGGCTTTAATGCTGTCAGAATGTCCTTTGCTATTACATCTCATAAGTTGGATCAGGTGTATTGGAAGAAAGAATATTAACCACAAAGCATTCCCACAGAGAATGTTGAAGGGAGAAAAAATTCTTCTCCAGATTTCTTTTTTCATGCAATCAGGACAAGCTACAAAATTTCCTTGTTTCCATTGGGCTCCTGCCCCAAAAAATACAAACCGATCAAACAAAAAATACTGTTTTAAGCTATCGGTTGGTTTGGAACAAATCGGGCAAGGGATTGCTGATGGTACAGTATTCTTTTCCAGAATCGGAGGGGTCATTTCTGTAAATGAATCAGTAAGATGTCCACAATTTTGGCAAAATTTGACACCTACGGGAAGCGGGCTATTGCAAGCACTACAGACTATAAGAACATTCTGCTCTGTTCCACATTTAGAACAAACTTTTTCATCATTTTCCAATAAGTTACTGCATTGAATACATTTTTTAGTTTTCATTCTTAATCCTTTCCAGTTACTAGGGGCATAATCCTTTAACACTGTTGATTTAAATTTTTAGAATATCCTTAAAACTAAGGTTGAAAAAACACGACTATCTGCCATTACTAGAATGCCAAAAACAAAAAGGTAGGATAGTTTTTAAAATTTTTTGTAATAGTCAAATTGATCTTGTACCATTTGAACTTTCGCTCGCTCCAGCTTCTCCTTGAATTTTTTTAGCGGTTATGATGGGAAATATTTTTTTTTTTGATAAAATATGTCCGTCTTTTTTGTTCTAATGGTTCTATAGAGATTAGGAAGTCCTATCCATAATACAGGAAGGAGTACATTATGAGGCTGGATGCCAGTGGGGTACCTTATTGCCCTTGCGGTAATCGTTGTGAAGAGTGTTTAGATAAGCATGCTGTTCCAGGATGTCTGAAAGAAATTTCCCATTGCAGAAAGCAGCAGGTAAAAAGTCAGGAATGTGAGATATATTTAGAAAATTGGAAGCTATGGGCTTACAATATGGGAGTCAGGCAAGGTCGTGACCCGTGGAAAAAGGCTGCTGACTTCACTCATGATATATGGAATAATAAAATAGAATTCAACCCTGAAAAAACAAAGGCAAAAGTATATTTTTTGGGGATTTGGAGGCACTCCGATATAGATAAACCAGGCTCCAAGAAGAACAGGCATTTTATACCAGGAGGGGATTTAGCACCAGATAAAGTTTTGGAAGCCCTTCCCCTAGACGAGCAGATTTCTGTTCCCATCCAATCGAGATACCAGGGAATAAGGCCTGAGATAGACCCTAAAAAGGCTTTGGAAATAGAAGAATTTCAAGAAGCCTTTTTGGATTGTCGGGAAAAATTGCCTTTTTTAGAAAGAACAGCGTTTATTCTCTATGCTCTGGAAAACAAAAGGGTAAAAGAAATACAAAATATTATGGAAAGATGCAAGGACAGTGTGCAGCTATATCTCAGCAAAGCGAGAGAAGCATTAAAAAACTGCCTTAGACGAAAAGGAGTATTATAATGGAAACCAACAGACAGGAAATGATAGAATATTTTGGAGAAAAGGGTGGCAATGCTATTCTTTTAGCATTGCACAAGGAATATCCTTATGGGTATGCCAGAATTTTGGAATTTTTGCAAAACGAAAAGCGTGTGAAAGAATACCTGGAAGGAAATATAAGCATAGAAGAAGAAAACGAAGTGATGGCATGGAGATCAGCAACGCCCTGGCTTGATTGTGCATTGACGATGCTGGAAGGTCTGGACTATGCCAGCGATGAATATCCACCTTCCATCAAAAGAGAATCACTGGATCATCTGCACCATTTTTATCCACCTATGCGCTCTATCTTAGAAAATCTTCATATATGGGTAAGATCAGCAAACAACTTTCTCGTAGAGGCATTCCAAAAGCATCTGGAATCTTTGCAAGCAGCTTCTATGAGCATGCACCTCATGCCTCAATTCGCCAGCAGTGCATACTCCTATGGGGAAACATACCAGAAAGTAGAATTTAAATATCCTATCCCAAGCGATGGAGTTATAAGAAATGCCCATATTACCTTGTGCTGCCTTATCCAGTTTCGCTATATTCCTAAAACGGAATTCCAAAAAGAGAGGCTTTATGGCAAGATAGAGCTAAGCATACCAGACATTTCAGGTAGAAAAGAAAACCTCTTTACTACAGAGCAGAAACAAGAATTTTTTGTAAGCCTATGCGTGGATTTATGTTGTGGTCAGGAATGTTTAGGCAAAGATTTACTATGTGATGCACATGGCGAGTTTGAGATACCCCCAAATTGGGATGCTATCCGCAAAGCACTGGAAACCAAACAACTCGTTTGCGAATTGAAAAAAAGAGGGAAAAATGAATGTATCTCCTAATTTTTCTCCAGAAAGATTTCTTCACTTTTTAAACGATCAAGAAAAAGGATATGAGTCTGAATCTCTGGTTTCAGATTTTACAGGTTTGTATGCCACAAAAAAGATTACAATCCCTGTTCCTTATACACTAGAGTTTTTAGAACAGCTTGTAAAATATATGGATAGCTATGGAATAGCTAAAAAATTAGGCATTGCGGATATTTCTGGATGGTCGCAAAAATTTCGCAAAGCCTGCCAGGAAAACTACAGAGCATGGAAGCAAACACAGAATACCGATAGGATTTCTTCCTATTTTGTGGCAATAGAAGGTCAGAGTGGATTTATAGGCGAGCTGAAAACGCAATATGATGTGACGATTTCTTTCAATAATGTCATAGGAATTAGCTCGTCTTATCTGAATGATTATATAAAAGAATCTTTAAATCTTGTGAAATACTATCTTATTACCAGACATCAGATTGCAGAAGAATGGCTGAGCATTACACAATATATCTCTCTGGATTGGAAAAAATCTTTATTGCAGGAGTTCAGTGCTTTGGAGGCAAGCTCAGGAGAGAGTTTTTGCTTTCTGTTTTGTGCCTTATTCTATGCTTCGATTTTAAGGAAACTAGCCAGTGATGGCAAAATTGTAGTTATTCAGGAGGGAAAACGACTCAAAGCAGAAGAAATCCGCATTCCTCAAGATATTTTGATGACAGGAAGTTTTGATTTTGCGAAAGTTCCTGACACCAGCATAAGACATCAGAAATACCAGTCAATACCAACAAAGCCTGTAGACGGTATTTTGCTCAAAGAAAAAACAGCGAACTACATTAACCAAATAGAGCCTGAGACCATTAGAAAATTTGTTATTCCAGTACAATCTTTAGCAGAGAAAGACAAAACCAATAAGACTTCTGGAATAGATCGTATGGAAGTAGCAAATGCAGAAGAATTTTTTCAAGCCCTTTTCCCTTATCAAATTAAGCCTTGTCAGAAACCAGCATTGTTTGGAAAAATACAGGGAAAAAAAATTTTCTATGCTTCTTCTATATTTTTGCTTTTTTCTTTTGCTATCTTGCTCTATTTTAGATATTTTCAAGAAGCAAAGCCAGCGCGACCAAAGGACTCGATTTCAACAGAAAAACAACAAATTTTTTTTTCTAACGAAAATACAAAAACAAACACGCCAAAGCCCGATACTCATCAAAAGGAAAAAATTTCTCCAATAGATATACAAGCAGCTCTAACTAAAGGCATTTGGGGTAAGCCGCTTGGCAAAGATAAAACCTTTTATTTCTTTGCAACAGAGGGAACCTTCATAACAAAGTATATATCCAAACCAATTCCTGGGGAAAAAAAGCCTTATGTCTCAGAAAATAAAGGATATTGGAAACTAGTCGGCACACGAATTCTATTTAGCTACTTGCCATTAGAAGAGGATATGAAATCTACCTGGGAAATCTTGGAAATAACACCACAAAAAATAACCCATCTGAATTTTTCTTACATTGAATCTAAAAGGCGACAATATCTTTATTCTATTGAGGATATAAATGCCCCGTTTATGCCTTGGGAGACAGACGAGGAGGAAAAATAGTAAAGATCAAAGTATGTCTGCTGTAAATTTTTGGGGAATTTTTGAAAAAATATAGCCGTCTTTTTAACTGTTTAAGCCTCACAACTTTATTTTCAATAGGTCTAATTGATATTACGATCACATTGGCATATTTGAGCGATTTCTTCCATTGTAAAACCTTGATGACGTAGTAATACAATATGGGACCGATGCCTATTTCGTCACCTTACCTAATATAACTGGTACTCAGGTATGGTGTGGGGAAGCTAACTCATACAGTAATTTCGTTCGGGTCCATTTTTTTCGTTTTACTAGTGGTACTACAGGCTGGATAGGCTGCAATGTTGCAAAATCTGGTTCTTATCGAGTGTTTGCTGTTCGTAATCAAAATTCATAACTTGCTGTATAGGAAATTATAGTTTTGTCTTAATCGTAATCTTTATCGTAATCT
>CALKWO010000285.1 GCA_938003875.1 uncultured bacterium | reverse complement strand
TTTTATTTGTGTTTATCTGTGTCTATCTGTGGTTCTTTTTAATGTATGCAATCCAACCGAGATGCGCTGTATTTAGAAGGTATTGATCGAAGACGCAGGGATTGCGCTGGCGGTTGTCTTTTGAGCAGACACGTCTTTTGGGGCGCAACCCTGCGGCTACAATCTATTTAGCTAGGATTCCATTATTGCTTTTTTCTAATGATATTGCGATGTTGAAATCGGAAATGCTCCTGGGGATAGAGATGGTGGGGGTCTGTACGTTTTTTGTCAGCTCAGGAACACGACGAGCAAGATAGCTGGCGAGCTTCAGAAGGCTTATATATTTTTCTCCATAGGCTGCTTTTCCTTGATGGATGCCTTCTAATAAAGAGTATGTGAAAACACCATTTTGCAGCTCGCTTTTTTCCAGGGATTCCTGTGCCCCTGTAGAAGCTGCGAGAATGCCTATCTGGCTTTCCGAAAGAGAGAATTGGCGGATGACCCCACTGAGATCTACTTGTTTTTTCCCCATCACATTCCCAGATCGGCATGTATCAATGAAAAAAATCACCCTGCCTGAGAGAGAGGATGCTACGGACTGGATGGAAGAAAAAGGAACAGCCGTGCTTTTTAGAGCATCGTATCGAAAGCTGTATGGTAGAAAATAGTAAAAACCTCCTGCGTCGTTGATTCCATGACCAGATAGAAATACCATCGCTATATTGTTTCCATCTCCAAGATGTCCTGTCATCTTGGTTTTCAGCCACTCAAAACCGCCTAATATTTCATCACGTGTTGCCTCTTCATCCTTCAAGACTTTTGATTCTACGTTTCGATAAAAGATGCCTTGCTGCGATTTCATCATCTCGGCGAAGTCGCTGGCATCTTTTGCTGCAAAATTCAGAGAGGTGAACCCTGAAGCCTTGTATTTATTGACACCTACCGCCAGTAAATAAAGAGAATTCTTAGGTGCTTCTGTAGAGACTGAAGTTGCAGTCTCTGGCGTTGGTGATTTTGCTATTTCCAGGCTATTTTTCCCCCTTATATCTGCTGTGGTTAGCTGAGTTTCTTTTTCTTGAAGTTGCTCTATTTTGTCTGATGGCAATTGTACAGACAGTGCCTTGACAACTTCCTTCATCTGACAGGCATTAGGAGAAAGAGGGATAAATTCTGCGGAACTGTCCTTGCTTCGGTTTTTTTGCTGTCCTAAAACGATATTTTCCACGGCTTCAGGGCAATAGTAGAAGCCAGAAGATGTCCAGACAATCCAATTTTTGCGATTCTGGTGAGGGAAGAAAGCCATCATTTCCTTTCCGCTTTGTCTTTTATACCATCGGATTGTGCCATCCCCCAAGGCAGCTACTATAAATTCATCGTTAGAGGAAATATTGACGCAATGAACCGTACCAGAGGTAGGGATTTTCCATATTTCATTCCCCTGCATATCCAGAAGATAAATATAACAATCGCTTCCCAGAGCAAGGCAGTTGCCTTTTGAAGAAATGGCTATGCTCCGAGACACATCTCCTTGATTGAGCTTGATCGGAATTCCATTCACCTGGGGTTGTGGGTGGTCTTTCCAGGAAGAAAGGCGAACGCCAGGAATTTCCGTGAGAGCAGGAAAAAGGGCAGAACTCTTTTGCTGCGATATTTCTTTAGACCTATTTTGTGTTAATTCACGAACCCCTTCTTTTTCAGGATTTATATGGATTCCATCAGAAGATATGATAATCTGGGCAAGAGAATTTCCTTCTTCCTCATAAAAGAATTGCACTGTATTGCCAGAGTTGGAAACCTGAAAAACTTTATGTCCATTCCGATAGTTCAAGGCGGATGTTGTCTGAAGAGTGATAATAGAATCGCCTTTGAAAGTTCCAAACGAGTCTGATGCAGCGAAAGCCACACATCCATCTCGAAGTGGAACCAGGGACAGTAGATGGCTTGTGCTAACAGGAACGTCTATCTTCTTATCGTTTTCCCAACCGTATATAAAGCTTTTCTCTTTTTCTCGATTGCCTCCGACATACAAAGTTCCATCGGCAGCCCAGCAAACACAAGGAATGCATCCAGTTGTTGTATTCTTTGTATCAGGAGAAGATTGCCATTCCAGAGACTCGCCATGAAGAACATCCACCCTGGATATATCGGAAAACCCTACAGCGATCTGCATTCCATCCGTAGAAAAGCTTATGCTATGAGGAAGCCGTCCGCTTTGAGCCTGTTTTTTAGCTATCAGGCGAAAATCTCTGTCATAGAGACGGATGAATCCATCGTATGATGCTGTAATAAGCCTTCCTCTTATATCGAAATCCGCTCCATAGCAAGGGCCTTTATAGTAGCGATCTTGGAATACAAGGCCATAGTCCAGAGTTCTGTATACACGAATTCCGCTTTCGCCCCCTAAAGAGGCAACCAGAAAGTCTCCAAATCTCGAATATGCGAGATGATGGACGACATTGGGAAGCCCTTCTATTCTTCTGACTATCTGTCCGCTGGTTCGATCCCAGATATAGATAGAGTTCATCCCATTCCAGTCCATGCCTGTCCATCCTGCGCTAGCGATGGTTCTACCATTGGGCAGCATGGCTACAGCATAGATTTTTCCTTCGTCTCCCGCGCCTATAGGATGGCGCAAGACTTTCTCTAGCTTTCTTCCCCTCATGAGATTCCAGACACGAATGGTTTTATCCAGGGAACCTGTTACAAGATACTGGCCTTCATCATCCACGGCAATGCTGGTCACAGGAGCAGTGTGCATCCCGATTTCCAGGCGTAATTCTGGCTCCATGGGGAATTCCCTCACAGGGATTTCCTTTTGGGTGAGATACCGCCTGCTTTCCAGAGAAGAGCAGGCAGTGAGGAAAAAAGCACAAAGCAAAACCAGGCGAATCATTTTAAGCATAACAGCCATCTCATTCTCCTTTCATAGTGGAACGCGAACCATACTGCCCTGGATAGTAAGCAGCAAACCCCTTCCAATTCTGAACGGGAGCAATATATTTTATGGTGTTGATAAGTCTGTTTGTTATAAACTGATAAATAGAAATGCCCTGGCTGAAACCCACAAGAAGCCTTTGGTTTCCATAGACAGGATCATACCACACAGGCCCTGACATAGTAAATCTTGTTATAACCGTACCATCCTGTGCATTACGAAGAATAATAGCATTGGAGTTATAGGGACTTACGATATAGTGGTTGTCTGCAAACATCCCGCAATACTCTGTGGCTCCTTCTGTATCGAAAACAAGGCTTTCTTTTGTCTGGATATCCAGAAAGGAAATCAAATCAGGATGGCTTACCGCGAATTTATTATACCCAAAGGAAATTTGTTTGGGATTGGCAAGGACTTTGGCGGTAGAGGGAATATATGTCTCTATGTTTACCAAAGTTACGCTCTCCTCTCCATAGTTTGTCACTGCAAAATGCTTATTTCCGTATGCAACCATAGCAGGGTTGGCACCTGAAGGAATGGTATGGGTTTCCCTGGTGCGATTGGTATTGATGAGCGTAATATTGCCAGAATAATAATTAGGCACGGCAAAATGCTCATTTCCGTATGCTATGATATCACCCTGCATATCAGGGTTGTGGTTGCTTCCTACTACTATCTCCAGGGGATCGTTTCCGATGTTGTTTGTGTCTATCAAATGGACTTTGTCCTGGTTTGCATAGCGTACGGCAAAATAGCCATTTCCATAAACGATTTTTTTATATCCCGAAAGCAAGGTTTTCGCAGAGGTTGTCTTGTCTGTAGTATTCACAAAGACGATTTGATTTTGAAGTTCCTGGTATACAGCAAAATAGCCGTTGCCAAAAACGATTTCGTACTGGTTGTCCCAGCCTACATTCAAAGGAGGCAAATCTGTGTTTTCATAGGTTTTCGCATGGATTAAGGTAAGGTACAAATCGCTGCCTGTTATGCTAGGTACCAGAAAGAAATCGTCGCCCAGGGCAACCTTTCCATTGGTCAGAGCAGTATCGCTCCCTGGAAGCAAGACAGGTTTTATGATACCGTCTGTGGTGGCATCCAGGATGACAGCATACAGGCTGGAATTTTTGCTTCCTGTTATGCAGAATACAGGAGGGTTTTCGGGTGTGCTGAAAGCAATTTTTTCCTTTGCCCCTGAGTAAGATTGGGTCAACAGTGTTGTGGGAAGAGAAAGGCGAAATGGCAATATAGTGATATCTTGAGAGTATACATGCTTGAAAATAAAAAAGTTATCACCAAAAGCAATAGAAATAGGGGTATAAGATAGAGGCTGTCCAGAAGATGCTCCTGTAGAATGGGTGTTGAGATAGCTATAAGCATTGGATTGAAAATCGCAGGTAAGAAAGTATCCCTGTCCAAAAGCTATATCCATAGGCTCTAAGGTCGTTGAATACGTTGTTTTTGTATAGGGAGACTCAGCCAAAATTATACTAGCATTTTTGGATTGGGTGTTTACCACGCCAAAAAAATTGTTTCCAAAGGCGATTTTTCCAGGGCTGGTTCCGACTGCCACTGTAGTCAGAACAGCATGGGTTGTAGCATCCAGGATGCTTACACTGTTGGATTGCTGGTTGGAAACAGCGAACAGATTGTTTCCAAAGGCTATGCTCACAGGGTAGGAGCCTACGTCTGGAGTTGCCAGTACCTGATGGGTCAGTGCATCTAGGATCGTGACTGAATTAGAATCTGCATTGACCACGGCAAAGCGATTGTTGCCAAAAGCTATGTATGTGGGAGTATTGCCTGTTGGGACATTGGCCACCACTTGGTGGTTATTCGAAGATATAATAGTTACGGAATTGGCCAAAGGCCTGGCAACAGCATAGTATCCTTTTCCAAAGGCTATGCTTCCTGGCTGTCCCAGGGGTATTCTGGCTAAAATAGTATTTTTGATAGCATCCACAAAAGTAACAGAATTGCCGACTTCGCTCGTAATCGCAAATTTCCCATCTCCAAAGGCTATATTTCTGCTATCATAGATAGACGATGCTTGCTCAATGATTTCTGCTGTATGGGTGTTGTTTTTGTCAAAAAGGCGAATTTTTTTATCATAGTAGTTGGTAGTGCAGAATTTTTGCAAAGGAGCCACACTGAGCTCTATGGTTGTAGAGGCTGTACTCACCAGGTTTTTGGCTGTTATGGTATATACCGTAAAAGGAATTGGCGACTCTGGGATTCCCGATAGGATTCCTGTTTTGGGATTGAACAGGCTTCTCCCCAGAGGCGGAGAGATGATGAATTCCGATGCTTCCCCTTTGGCAAACACTGGTCTGTTTTCCACAAGAGGAGTGCCAGCACTTCCCTGCACAGAAGTTGCCTGATACTGCATTCCTTCCAACGGAATGACCCCCTGGCTTTCATCGCTTCCGCCTCCTCCTGAATTGCAGGCAACAAAACATAAACAAGCCATGCATAGAGCTAAAAAAGCCAGAGAAATACAGTTAAAAACATATCTTACAGAAAAAAATCTCCTTGTGAGGGGAGATGGAATTGTTTTTAACAACTTAAATAGTAAAGATTTAAGCTTATAGTCCATGAAAAGTCTTTATCCTAAAAATAGTAGAACAAACCCACCATGATTCTCGAAGCATCGAGTTGAAGATCGCCATCGAATACAGGAGTATTGTTCTGTATTACCTTAAACGAGCTGGTATCTGTGTAGTAAGAATATTCTATATGCGCGGAGATTCTTTTGTGCAGAAAAATTTCCACACCAAATCCTATCTCCCATCCCAGGTTACAGCTTTTTAGCCCTTGCAGATCCATCTCTTTCTTGAAAGAATGAAAATTCATGCGTGGACCACCATAAAGGTAGATATCCCAGGAAGGAGGCATATCTGTTGAAAAAGCATACTCGATCAAAGGGAAAAAATGCACATAAACGCAAGGAAGCAAGCCAAATGTATGAGTAGAAAGCAAAGAACCCTCATAGCGATAGATTGTATTGCTATTTCCGACTACCTCCAGAGAAATATCTTCTATATCGCTAAACGAGTAGTCCAGATGCAGCCCCAGGGAAAACCCTGGAATCAGATAGTGGTCAAGCCCATAACTCAAGCTTAAACGAAAGCATGGCATGAAATCAGGGTTTTCTACATCCTGAAGGAGACGAGCAGACGTATAGAGTCTATTGTTGAAGCTGGCTACATCGTCTGAAAAAAAACGGCTTCCCAGGGATATCCCTGCCCGTACTATATCTTGTTTTCCCATCTCTGGCTCTTTATTTACCAAAGAAAAAGGAGAAAAAAATTGTGCTACAAGGCTTACTGAGCAGAAAAAAATAAACACAAGAACCAGTTTGGGGATAGAATCCATTTGCAATAAATTCACTCCTAAAATTTCATTTATCTGCCAAAATTACTGTATAAAGAGGAGCAGGAGCATCAAAATGGACAACTCCCTTGTGCCCTTTGGTCAATACAATTTCTACTTTGGAAGAATCCATATCGGTTAACCAATTTTTTAAGCTTTCACATCCAAGTGGCTTGTCTGGACAAAAGCAACAAAGATGTTTGGGGAGACTATCCGATAGAATCGTCAACTCTTTTTCCAAAGGGAAATGAAGGGTGGTGTTGGAATTTACCGAAACAGTAGTGTCCCCTTTTCCTGGAAACAACTGGCTGACCTCCTTGTTCTCCCTTAAAAAGAAAGCCATGTTCTTTATATCGCGATAGGTATCTATGCGAAATTTACAACGGTCTCCGATTTCCAGAGATTCTTTGCTTGCATCGAACAGACGAAATTCTTTGGTTCCTTTTTTCTGAACAAAAATCTGGATAGAAAAAGGAGCACTGGTGATTTCAATGTTTCCCAGGACGCGGAATTGCCTGGAATTTATGCCTTCGTTCCAGTCCAGAGAGACAATATACCATTGCGCTGTTTTAGGATAGACAATCGTATCCGAAACTGCAGGAGGTTTGCTCTCTGCTATAAAGCGTCGAACGCTTTCTTTCTGATCCTGAGCAAGGTTTTGCTCGCTTCTGACCAGAAACCATTCTGTGTTTCGCACTTCTTCTGTTTCCAGGGACTTCAATTCAATCGCCTTTGTTCCTATGCCTTTACCAGGTGTCTGGTCGTAGAAGGGCAGGGCACGAACTTCCCCTTCTTTCCTGGAAAACACATACACATAGAATGCTTCAGGAACAAATATTTTTACGGATGTCTTATCGTCCAGGCGCAAAGGTATCCCATTGAGTTCGTGGATCTTATCGCCTGCATGAAGCTGGAAACCATGGGCAGGCAACGGCTGTGGGTCGGGTACAGGTGCTACTGCTTTGTTGCTGCAACCCATAAAGAGCAATAGTATTATACACATTCCCAATCCATAACGCACCATACTTTTCTCCTAATAGATAACGAACTAAAGTTTCAAAACAGAGCAACAACCGCCAAATCAAGCAGATTCTGCTTTGCCTTTGCAGACGTGATACTTTGGCATATTTGTAGCCGCAGGGTTGCGCCGAAAAAGTCATGTCTGCTCAAAAGTCGAGTGCCAGCGCAATCCCTGCGTCTTCGGTCAATACTCTCTAAAATAGTAGTCCAGGGCAACGCCCTGGAAAATTTTTATATCTCTATTGTGTTAAACGCCTTGATGATAAAATTCAAGCTCAGAGACTGTGGTTCTGTAGTATTGCCTGTACGAGGTGTGCCATTGCTACCCGCTGTAGGGCCTCCTGTTGAATTATTGCGGGAATAATCGTAATGGAAAGCACGATAGTCTATGGATGGGCCTGTATCTCCTGTGATAGCTATTGTACAACCATCTTCGCATACAAGCTTCTGATTTTCAGCCTCTCCCAGTGGAAGGTGGTAATGGCCTTGCATTTTGTCCGTGTTATAAGTTCCTAAACTTCCGCCTGCATAGTAGTTGTTTAATGCATCTTTGCTGTTGTTAGAGCGATTCGTCGTTCCTGCACCTTTGAGAAGGATACCGCGAAGATCAGGAAGTCTGAAATAGCCTGATGTTGTGGAGGAGTATCCACCGTTGTATGTGGTACCTATAGCAGAATACAAATCCGCATACGTGCTTTGGGACTTTTCGCTACCATCGCAAAGCAGCCAGCCATCTGGTACAGTAGAGCCAGCGAAAGGAACAATACTTCCAACAGGGGCAATAACATTAATAGTAGTCATCACCTGCTCCTAACAAAATTATACCAATACATTATAAAAAAACACAACAAACACTTTTTCTGATGCGAGACGTGTTTTTTTGGGGATACACAAGAGGCAAAGACGTTGCAAACATCGCCTAGCACAGCTCATTTTCATTGTTTTGATTCGAAACTCTGAGCTTAATATTGCAACGAGTACAGAAATGGAGAATATCTGTCTTCATCTCTGTAGCAGATTGGTAACGCTTGTTAATATCTCTTGCCATAGCCTTTTCTGTGATCTGGATGATTTCAGGCGACAGATCAGGAGACTTTTGGATCAAAGGCACTGGCTCATGGTTTAATTTTCCATACAAAATGGCGACAAGGTTTATATCCAGTTCTGAGTAAGGAGGCGTTCCTGCCAGCATGTGGTATAAGGTAGCTCCCACAGAATAAAGATCAGCGCGGGGATCTACGTGTTTGGAATCGGCAATTTGTTCTGGTGCCATATAAAAAGGTGTGCCTATCACAAAGCCTGTTTTGCTCAAGGCATTAGAATCCCCTAATATTTTGCCTATTCCCAGGTCTACAACCTTGATGACTTTGGTCAATGTTTCTATGAGGATGTTCTCAGGCTTAATGTCACGATGCACAAAGGAATACTTTTGAGCATATTCGAGGGCCTCTAAGACATAATAGGCGATTTGTAATGCATGGCGGGCCTGTAACGGTGTCTTTTGGATGAAGGAATCCAGGCTTCTTCCTTCAATATATTCCATCACTAAATAAAGAGTATCCTCGTAAGTTCCTTTATCTTTGAATTTTACAATATTCTTATGATTGAGTTGAGTCAGCAGGCTGATTTCTCGTAGAAAATAGTTTACCAGAGATGGGTCATTAGGGTCCAGGTTGAGCAGCTTCACGGCAACTTTTTCCTGTGTTGTCTCATGAACTCCCAGATAAACGCTTCCCATGCCTCCTTTTCCTAGAAGTTCTATGATGTTGTAGTCTCCGATTTTCTGGATCGGTTTATTGGCTTTCATAAAAGATGAATGATTTTCTATGGAAAGAGTCTTTTCTTTTTTCCCTGTATTAGCATTATTATTTGTATTGCTTAAAATTTTTAGATTGCATCTATTACAAAAGATTTCTAAAGAAGTGCATTCATCGTTCACGCGAGCAATAATTTGTGTACCGCAATTGCATAGAGCAAGATAATCTTTCATGCTATCTCTCTTTCCATAATAAAACCCAAGTAAAATGTTTCATCTGGAGAACGCGTATCTGAATTTATTGGAAAGTCGCTAAAAAAGCTATTGAGCAGTAAAAATCATACTTGTTTATAAAAAATTATACAAGATAAAATAAACTAACTCAAGAAAAAAAATAAAATAGATTTTAAAAAGAAATAAGGTTGAATACCGCCTGCTAGAGCAGATGCTATTATCATAGCACTGCTCATCTGGCACA
>CALKWO010000284.1 GCA_938003875.1 uncultured bacterium | reverse complement strand
TTATCATCTAAAGGCGTTATTTCTGTATTCCCATTTGCTCTTCTACAACTTTGGCCTTTTTCTTTTTGAGTTCAGCCACCTGGTCAGAAAGAACATCGAAGTTTTGTTTCAAATTTTTTACGGCATCTTGTGGCTGTGCCTGAGGCTCTACATTAGGGCCAAGTGGAATCCCTTTCTCTGAATTAGCTCTGCGGACTTCCACCAGCTTTTCGATTTTTTTGTTATAGGCATCCTGAGCTCTGGCATAGTCTTCTGCCGCATTCTGAGCGTTTACAGTTGCTTTAAGCTCTTCCTGCATTCCATCTACTTCTCTGGAAAGCCTTTCGTATTCTTGATTCAAACGGGCTTCTTTAGAAGAACATCCCATAAGAATAAAAACAAAAATAAAAAGATAGATGAGGATTCTTGTATTCATATTTTTTCCCCTTTCAAACTATAGTTTTCTATTCTTGATAATTTTAAGCATTTTCTACAGGGACTTTTTTCCAATCTTGTAAAAATAGCTCCAAACCTTTTTCTGTCAGAGGATGCAGAGCGATTTTGTTAAAGACTTCAAAAGGCACGGTAGCAATATCGGCTCCTAGCAAAGCTGCATCCAAAATATGGAGAGGATGGCGAATGCTTGCTACGATGATTTGGGTATCAAAGGAATAATTTTTATAGATTGTCTTGATTTCTCGTACAAGATCCATTCCGTTGTGTGCACAATCATCGAGACGGCCAATAAAGGGACTTATATATGTTGCTTTTGCCTTAGCTGCGAGAAGAGCCTGCAAAGGGCTGAAACATAAAGTGACGTTTGTCTTGATTCCTTCTTCGGAAAGTATTTTAACTGCTTTTATCCCTTCTAATGTCATGGGAATTTTGATGACGACATTCTTTCCGAAACGGGCAAGCTCATGAGCTTCTTCAATCATCTTGGCGGATTCTGTGGCAATCACCTCCAGACTGACAGGCCCTTTTACCAGATCGCAAATTTCCTGGAAAACCACCTTGAATGGCTTTCCTGTCTTTGCTATCAGGCTAGGGTTTGTTGTGACACCATCCAGCAATCCTAGCTCATGAATTTGCTTAATATGAGAGATATTGGCTGTATCTAAAAAAAATTTCATACCAGATTTCCTTTATTTTTTTTCTTTTTCTAGCAGAGCAATCTCTTCTTCAATCTTTTTATACTCTTGCTGCCATTTTTGCATTTTTTGCTGATAGCCACCATGATTAATAAGAGCATATTCTTCTGCTTCTTTAGCAGACATATTTTCTTTTTGAATCAGATCTTGAATATGCTGTTGCCAGGATTGTTTTCCCATTTCCAATGCTTTTTGGTAGCAAGCTTGAGAAAGCTTAAGTTTTTCCATGTATTGTTGCTTGTTGGCACGATTATAGGAAGCTTCCTGGTAATACAATTCTCCTTCCCGATAATCATTTTCTGCCTGATTCCAGAGTTTTGGTGCTCCGCCATTATGCACTATGACTTCTCTAGGAGGACGTGTGTATTTATACACTGTAACGATGATCAAAGTTAAAAGGACAATACCTATAGTACCATAGAAAAGGGCAAAATGCTGCCAGGGTGGTGTTTTTTTATTATAGACTGGCCTAGGCACTTTAGGAGGTAATGCCCTTTCCTGTTTCTTCAAAGAAGCATTAGGCGTTTGTGTTTTAGGAGAAGAGCCTCTTTTGACCGTCCTTTCCTTTGGCCCATATCTTAGCTTACTAGGTTGATTCGATTTATATTCAAAATCATATTTTTCTTCTACTGTACCCGTTGGGATCTTTGCTTTAAATGCAGCGTTGTTCATAGGATTCAAAGACTGCCGATCCCTGGAATCCATTTTTATGGTAGGCCCCTGGAACCCTTCGATCACGGATTCCTCATGGATTTTATTCTGGGATGTCTTACCTTCATAGATAAGCATTTCCTCGCCAGCTTTGTCTTCCAGGTTTTTCAATCCTGGGCCACAAAGTTTTCCTTCAGAAATCGTGATCACCTGGCTGTCTTCCAATAAGGGAACTTCGCCACACTTGGGGCAATCAATCATAAAATTTTCTTTACGAGTATCATATTGAAGAAGCTTTCCACAATTAGGACATGCTATTACTTCCATGATAGGCTTCCTATATTCATTGACTGGCCATAGCCTTTTAGTTGGATTTTACTGGCGTAGCCCTTTTTATTGAAATAATTTGCACTGTTTCTACTGGAACATCGCCCATACCGTTTTTGGTCTGGGTTTTGACAGCTCCGATTTTATCCACTACGTCTAATCCTTGCACGACCTTACCAAATACAGCATATCCATAATCCCTGAATCCATGATCCAGGAAAGAATTGTCTTTTAGATTGATGAAAAATTGAGCAGTGGCACTGTTGATATCGGATGTACGCGCCATAGCGATTGTTCCACGAAGGTTTTTCAGTCCATTTTTTGCTTCATTCTGGATAGGCTTTTTTGCATTGGGCTTTTGCTTTATATTTTTATCAAAACCTCCACCCTGAATCATAAAATCCTTGATTACTCTATGAAATATAAGCCCATCAAAAAATCTATCGTCAACATATTGAAGAAAATTTTCTACGCTAATAGGTGCCTTTTCCTTGTCGAGTTCCAGATGAATATTGCCTAAAGATGTTTCCATGATAATTTTTTCTGACATTTTTTTTCCTTTCAAACTTCTGTATCATTGTTTACGGATTGGGGATCGGTTTCAAACAAGTGTCCATAGCGATCCTGGTATATCATTTGATAATAAAATTCTTTCCCTGATAAAGGAATTACAATCATTCCAGCCTCAAAATCTGTCCATAAGGGCTTTTTAAACATATCTATGAATCTTTTTTGCAGCCATTTCCCTGCTACTCTTTGCCATCCTATTTTTACGATGGAAGTTTCCAGCTCACTGTTCCAGGTGACTTCCAAAACATCCCCCAATGTTCTGCTCTTGATTTCTAATCTCGAAGGATCATAGGAATCCAGAGCAACATCAAAAGATTTGATGGTATGATAGTTATTGTAGAACATTTCTATTGTATAGCGATAGTTTCGATTCCATTCCAGGCCATATCCTCCGTTGTCATCGCAAATCGTACAGCCCTGGTTGCCTCCCTGGTAAAGGATTTCTCCATCGCCTGCCCGCCTGAGGATAATCTCTCGTAAAAGGGGAGTCTCGCTTGATTCCCAGTCAAAATAGATACAGCAGTGTTCTGGTGCGACGCTAAAGCACTCTGGTACATCAGGATAAAAGCATTGTATGCCTTTGATATTCAATGTCCATTTTTTTTTGCATTTTCTCGCTGTAGGTGCTACACCTACTACAGCGAGGCGATAGTTACAAGGCTCCGAGATAAGTCCCATATAGGCATTTTGCTTTTCATTCCATTTCCCAAAATCTTCAAAGGTGAGGGACGGGATATGGCTTCCCTGCTTATACAGGAGTTGCTCATCTTGATATAATTCTATATATTTGAAATTCTTCAATTTTTTGAATTCAGAAAAATCCCATCGTATACTACCGATTGAAGGATCAATTTGCAAAGCAGCAAAAAGATGAGACATGCTCAGAGGCTTCACTTTTTTTTCTTCTGCCAGGATTTTGCGATCATCTTTCAAGACATAATAGAATTTATAGCTGACTTCCTGCGCTCCTTTGAAATCGCTATCATACATCTCTTTTTCATTCGTTTGTAAAACAGGAACATCGTCTCTGTGAAGTTCAATTCTATCTATGGCGGGGCAGTCAGGGTAATCCCATTGCAAATGATGAACTAGCCCTGCATCAATCTGGCAGGTAAACTGTGGCGTTTGTGTCGTTGTTTCACCTTTTGCCAGATGAACCAGATTGCCAGATTTTAAAAGAGCACAAAGATTCCATTGATACGTAGTACAAGGGTATAGGTGTTTGAGGTGTACGCTTCTCGTGGATCTGCTCAGTATGTGTTTTCCTACATTGCCTGATACTTCTAGTTGGAATTCCTTGATTCTCCTCGCTACCATCATATCGGGGACATCCCAGTACAAACGGAAAGAATCTATTTCTATATCTTTAGCCTGAGCAGGAATTGTATAAGGTAAAGTAGTAAAGACCAGAGTCTTGCCTGACATCACCTTTTTGGAAGAATAGCGATATTTCAAGGGGAATTTATATAGTCTTTCTGGCTCAAGATTTTCCAGTGTAATAGAATCCGATTTAGTAGAGGCTATGAACCTTCCACTAGAATCATAGATTTCCAGAGCCTCAATTTGATCCGCAGATGAGCTGTTCCATGTAATGGAAGCCCTGTTATAAAAGGGCTGAATCGCCTCATTGAAGTTATATTCTTTGGTTGTAACGACACCCATCAACTGGCTATAAGGTTCAGGATTTTCCTTGAACCTGGCATAGAGTGTATATGTATAGCAGGTCCCTGGAGTCAGCCTTTTTTTCTCGAAGTAGTATACGCCTTCTTCTTCGCTCCATTTGAAATAAGAGGATTCCTTTTTGCCATCTACTTCCTGTATAATTTCTATTTCGCCATCGAGAGACTGCGCTGTTTCCTGTGCAATATGAATCTCCCATAGCAAATCTTCATAGCCAAGATGCTGCAAGGTAGTTTGTATATGAATTCCAGGAACAACCACCTCTTTTTCTAAAACAACATCTGTCTGGTTCAGTACCAGGCTATAAAAATATTTTTTACCGACTTCGACATGCTTGTCCAAGAAAGATATTGTTTTTTGAAGAGGGCTTATTCCAATGGTCTTTTTGTCCACGTCCCCTTCTTTTTTCCTTACCAGCGCGAATTCTATAGAATCTGGAGAAAGAATTTCATGATTCTCCCAGTTCCAGCTTGCAGAAACAGCAAAAGGAGAAACCTGCCATAGATTTTTTTCCTGAAAAAGATTTTTCCTTCTATTGCTTTTTATCAAACAAGAAGCAGGAATAGAAAGTTTTTCTTTTTTACCATTGTAATATACGCTGGAGATGAATATTTCCTGTTCTTCTTCTTTTAGGATCTGCTCTAAAGTAAGGGGCACAATGTATTCTGTTTGCTGGACTCGCTGAGTTTTTTTTCCATCCATCTTGATTTCATAGCAGAGCAGTTGAGGATGGGAGATGAGCTCCCATTCTATTTTGATCATGCCTGATTTTTCTTCGTTGATCTCTATTCTTTGTGGGCTGTAAAGCTCTGGAGCATAGACGATGGAGTTTCCTGTCCGCCAGCCTATATTCTCGATCAAAACGCGAAAAGCAAACTGGTGTTCCTCGAAAATATCCAGACTTTCTTCCAGGACAAGTGCAATTTTAGTCTGATTCTGCTGATGGGTTATAATATTTTTGCAACTCTTTGGCCAGCCATTGTGTAGTAGCTCTATTTCTGCATACATTTGTGCCTGTCTTTTAGGCACTACCATAGAAAAAACGATGTTCTCTTCTTTTTCCAGGACTGGTTCAGGAATAGAAGGCAAAAGAAGAACATCAAAACAAGTCGTATTGCCTGTAATTTCTAACGATTGATAGGAATAATAAGGAACGCATTCCAGGCGATATTTTTTATAAAAGGGAAGAACTGTCTCCCCTGAAGGGAATACCACCTCTGATCCTTTGAAATTTCCTAAAAAAATGCTATTCTGGCTTTCATCCACGAGCGTAAAGCCAACATGATGAAGCGAATCCACTTCTTCCCAGACTACCCCAAAGCGATCTGCCCCTAAATCATTTTTAAGAGAAAAATGGGTTTCAGGCACAATTTTCGTTGCCCTGGAATGCCACCAGGAAAGGTTGCTATTTTGGTCTACAGACGCAATAGAGCAGAAAATTTCTCCAATTCCTTTACCAGGTAAGGATAAGCAAGGTGCTGCATTGTATTCTTTTTCAAAAATTTCTGTGGAGATAGGATTTTCTATTCGAACCTTGAATCCTTTTGTGGATTCCATATAGTCCGCAAGGCGAATTTCAATACTTTCCTGCGTAGCATGGACAATATCGAAGTCTATGTGGAATCGCGGTGGATTTTCCAGATAATACAACAATGTTTCTATGTCTGGAATTCTGGTTTCAGGGAAAGGTTTTGTCAGGGCCAGAATCAGATCCTGTATCCACAAGGCACTGGAATCCAGGGATTGAATAGCCTTACGCAACCTCTGGTTTTCCTGATCCAGAAAAAAAGAATCTTGAGGATTTTTCCACCAGTTGCTATCTTTGCAAGGATCATGGAATGTAAGCAAATAATAGAAAAGAACGCCTATCTGGAACAAATCTATGCGAGTATCATAGTTGTGGCCTGGGATAAAAACTTCACCAGGAGAGTATGTTCCGCTGATGCTTCCAAATCCTGGATGCAATCTATCCACACCACCTTTTTCCCAGGGACATGCAGTATGCATCCCTACAAGGTATACATTGTCTTCATTGGAAGGATTCATAAGAATTTGCCCAGGTGTCAGATTTTGTAAAATGTAGCCTCTTTTATGGAAATAGGCACACATCTTAGCAACCTTACGAATTATATCCAGCCTGGCATTTAAAGAAAATCTCTTTAGCTCTTCCTGGATTTTTTCCAGAGGAGACGCGCTAAAAAATTCTTGTACTAAAATCGGCTCTTGATAGCTTAACTTTTCCCATTCTGGTATCTTTCTAAAAAGACGTTTATCATCAGGGCTGTCATTTTCAACCATCAATAAGGCTAGAGGTTCTGGAACACAAGGGTAGGATAAAGTAAGAACCTTTTGCTCTTCCAGCAAAGACTTTCTTCTGAAAATAACATAGTCCATAGCAGAGTTGAAAATATCTTTTTTTTCACTACGGTAGCGAATCACCTTAAGACAAACATTCATACCATGGATATCTTCACCCTGGTATATATTGAAATGCTCACCCTGGTGAACCATGTCCAAGACTTTCACCTCGTAGCTGGAATCTTTTATCAACTCTCCTGAAACAAAAATCGGAGCTTGTATTTTTTTGCCTTTATGCAGTCTCATAGTGTATCTAGTAAAAACAATAATGAACGAAAATTCTTACATTATTTTCCCAGGGGATCTATGTAAAGATGTTATACACTCCACAATACATCCTGGAGCATAGCATCCGTGTCGGGATAGCGATTGTTTCTGTCTTTTGAGGTTGCCCTGGAAATGATTTTCTGAAGAGGCTTCCGAATCGAAGAATAGGCACTCAAAGTAAAATCATGTTGCGGTGGAGAATGGCTTATCAGGAATTCCTGGGGATGCTTTCCTGTAAGGCACTGTGCCATCAGGGCACCTAGTGTAAATAAATCAAATCTTTTATCGATCTGTGGATTATCTCGGAATTCCAGACTCCCCGAATATACCTCAGGAGCAGCATATCCATCTGTGACAAAGATAGGCACATCTACTTCTTGCTGATCCATTCTATAGACTTTCACAGCACCGAAATCAATCAGAATCATCTGGTCATCGGATACGATAATATTTTCGGCCTTCAGGTCGCACAGCATATAATAAAATGGGTATCCTTTTTTGGTTTTGCGTTCCTTATGGAGATAAGACATCAAAGCCAGGATTTGCTTTGCAATGCGAAGCGTTTCCCCTTCTGTCAAAGTTTTCTTTTCAATCACATCTTTTAGTGTCTTGCCCCGTATATACTTTAAGACAAGATAAGGCGCGTTTTCTCTAAGAGCTTCATTGACAAAATACTGTACTCCTGCTGCATCCCGAAAAGGCATACATAAATCCAGGGTGCGATCCTGAAAATAGTCATTGAGATTGACAATGCTATCGAAACCAGCATTGGAAAAGCCGCACAAATGCTTCTTTTCCCATTCGTATTGCTTGTTCAATGCCTGGATTTGCTTTTCAAAAATTTCCTGGCTTCTGGCGATATAAGGTCGACAATAGTCACCCATATAGAAGGGTGTCTTGATGACTACTCTATTGTTGAAATTCCATTTGTCATAGGCTCCAAAAACGCAGCCAAAACCACCTACAGCAAGCAAACCCGTTATTTCATATCGTCCATGGTTCAGATAGCGTTTTACCCAATGCGTGTTGTTGTCTGCCTGGAAGCAATACGCTTCTTCTTTGCCATATCTGGTTTCGTATAGCTTTAACTGACCTTCTTGTAATTTCATAAATTGTATTTAGCTCGCCGAGTCTATTTTTGTGCGTCTACAGTTATAATCTTATAGCGAAGGATGATGAATTCTTTCTGGTTTCCTAAAGAAATCAAAGTTCCTGGCTGTAATTCTATTTTATTACGATTTTTGGGTGCCCGCACTCTTTTCTCTCCATTGGCAGTCTGGATTAATGTGTAGTTTTTATCTGAAAGATGGAATAACACATACTTCTGATCTTCTTTAGAATATCTTACAATGGCATGCTTGCGGGATATACCTTTCAGTAAGGTCATCCTATCCTTGAATTCATCAGAAGACTGCTGCTGTTTATAATAATAGTTCTTCCATGCAACGCTCAGATCAATATCTTTCGAGGATCCTCTTTCACTAGAGCGGCCTATAAAGATCGAACCTTCTGGCTCCAGGCAAAAATAGCTGATAGCCTTTTTTTCATGATTATAAAGGACAAGATAATGACCAGGGGGAAATCCTTTTTCAACTTTTGTCAAAGGGCCTTTGAAGCAACTGCTGCAATTTTTTATTGTATCCCCTTTGTCATACACGGCGCCACAGAGAGGACAATATTGAAAGCCCAGGGGAAGCTTTTCCAGACTGCTTGCGCCACTTCTGTAAGGTTTTGATTCTTTTGTTTTTTGGAGTATTGCCGATTTTTCTTTTGTTTCTTCGTTTTCTGTAGAAGAAAGTTGCTCCTGTCTGACGATTGGCAAAGATTCTTCTTCTTTATCTTCCGTTTCCTGGTTTTCAAAGTTTTCCTGGATTACTTTGGGAGAAGAAATTTCTTCTACTTTGGTTTCTTCCACTACATTTGCTTTATTTTCTTGCGAGAAAACGACATCTTCCGTTGCTTTATCTTCCTGAGAAAAAACGACATCTTCTGTCTCTTTATCTTCCTGGGAAAAAACGACATCTTCTGTCTCTTTATCTTCCTGAGAAAAAACGACATCTTCTGCCTCTTGGGAGATAAACACAGGCTCTTCTATAGGCTGAGAAGAGGAAGGTTTCTTCTGTGATGCTTTAGGAAAAATAGAAACCTCTTCTTCTACAATTTTGGGGGTTAGAGGAACTACAGCTTCTTTTTCTCTCCCCTGGCTTGCAGAAAGTACTTCGCTTGGCGAATCTTCTACCATAAAAGTTGTAATTTTTTGCCCATTTTCTTCTTCTTGTTTATCTCGCATTTCCTGGAGTATTTCATGCTTTCTGGTATCGCAAATAGGGCATTTTTCGGGTACATCATCAACACAATTCCCTAATTCTTCATCGCAAATAGGGCAAATGATTTTTGATGCCATTGAGCAACCTTTCAAAATGATTTCGTCAGTTACGGATTAGGAATCCGTAACATCCATATCGCTAATATTATTCTGAGAACGGGCATAATTTAAAATTTTACCACAGAGGCACAGAGAACACAGAGAAAAATGAGAAGAGAAC
>CALKWO010000283.1 GCA_938003875.1 uncultured bacterium | reverse complement strand
GAACTCCAGGCCTTTGTGCTGCTCTCCTAGCGTAAGGTATAGATCGCCTAGCTTATTATAGCTGACAGAGAGATCGCGAGCGTACTCTGCGCTGTCAGGGGACTTGCTGTGAAGTTCGCTGGCAATCAGGGAAGTGCCCTGCATGAGCTGCAATCTCCATCCTACTTTGGAGCCTCGTATTTCCAGTGTATCAAGGAGACCAAACTGAAAATTCGTTACGATTTGGCGTATCCTGTTCTCCTCTACTCCTTCCTGTCTGGGAAGCGAAAGCACCCATTTCAGGGCAGCTTCTTCGCTTTCGATGAGGTCTGCCAGAACAGACGTGGGGGCTACCCCTTCTCTACTATACCAAAGGCTTCCATAGTATTCTGCTGCTTCCTTTCTACGATTTGCCCTGTATTCGTGGTACATCCTTTCCGTAATGGACAGGGCATCGTCTGTAGAGAGCACTGCCAGATGTTCGGCAAGGTTTTTATGAAGGATGGGGAATAAATCTTTGTCCTTGGCTATTTTCTTCTCCAGGGAAAGGCGCAGCAAAGGATGGGCAAAATCCCAAAGACACTCCTGCCCTTTTTTCACAAGATGCGAGCGTAAATATCTCCTCAGAACCGCAAAACGAAGAGGCTGCCAGGGTTCTTGCGTATAATCTTCAAGCAGGGTTTCCAGATCGCTTTCCCTGAGACCACGGCGGCTGGCTGCCAGATACCAGAGCAGACCATTTACCCATCTTTCGCCGAAACGCCGTCTGGCTCTTTCCAGAATTTCTGGATACAGATCCTGCACTGTAGGAGAGAAAGAGATCGCCCTTTCCAGCATTATCTGGTGGAGTCGTTCAGGGCCACTCCCCTGCAATTGCTCTGCCTGCTTGAAATCGTCTTCATCAAGGAGCAGGAGATCGTCTACAGCCAGCCTCAGCCAGAGAGGATTTCCTGCAGCAGGTGTTCTATCAGGAAGAAGCTTTGTTTCCAGAGCCGATACGATTTCAGGATGGATAGTTTTATGGTAAGAACGGCACAGCGATACGACCATCTTTTCTATTTCTTTCCCGCTTAAAGAGGATAAACTTATGCATACTGTTTTCCTTCGGGAACGCACTGCCTGGGTTTCCTCGCCTGGAATTGCGGTCGTAATGATCCTCACCTCCTGCGGAAAGCTTTCGGGAAAATACATGAGATAGCGGGCCATCGGGGTTCTTTCCATCTGGTTGAGGGCATCCACAAGCAACACCACTCGCTTTCTGGACGATGCCATAAACAAATATTCCGAGAAGATGGCCTTCTTTTTTTCAAAATCTTGAATTTGTTCCCAGGGTATGCTTAGGGGTACGCCAGTGAAGTCCACCAGCTCATGTACCCAACGGGCAAGAAGAAGCTCAGGTGTTACGGAACGCAGGCTGATTCCTGCTGCATGGCAAAGCAGCAGGCAGTCTTTCTTTTGCAAATCTCTGGCTAATCGTGCAAAGACAGCACTCTTCCCGCTCCCTGCTATTCCTTCCAGGGAGAGCCAGAGATTCTGAGAATCATCGCCAGAACAAAGGGCAAAGTCCGTGAGTTGGGAAAGAAGCTCTTCTCGACCAACGAAGTTTTTGTACCTCTCTTCGATGAATTCATCCAGAATGCTCTGCTCTTCCTTCTGCCAGCTTTCTTCCTGCACGATCTCTACGCTCGTTTCTACTATCTCCCTGCACAGATCATCATACACTGCCTCTCCAAACGCTTCCAGTCCGTTTAGCCTGTTTCCATCCCAGTTGGCATCATAGTCTCTCACCCTGTCTGGATACATCCGCATGATCTTTTCTTTCAGTTGCCTGAGTCTTTCATAGCTATCAGGAGTGTCTCTATAGATTTGCACCTTTTCTTCTGGCATCTCTTCATAAGCCAGGGGTTTTCTGAAATAGAAGAAAGTGCGCAGAGCCTGGTCTGGCTTTGCCAGAATTCCATATTCGATTTCCAGGGCTGTTACGCTCATCTCCTTTGTAGGAAGAGGAAACCCCTTTTCCTCACACGCTTTTTCCAGCCTTTCTGCAGAGGGAATCCAACCATAGCGATCTCCCAACAACACAATCATAAAAGGCCGACAGCGATCAATTTCTTCGAGACAGACCTTCAGCACAACATGCTCCCTCTCGATCTCATCTTTTGTACTTAGGGTATCTACTCCCCATCGTAAATCCACTGCCTCCAGATGCTTCTTATGCTGCCTGAGTTTTTCCGCCAATCTTGGAAAAACCACATCCCGCAGATAGTCCCTCTCGCTCTGCATATCACGGAAGGTGGACGATATAAAAACTGCCTGCTCTTTCCATGCCGTTTTACCCATGCCTTTCTCCTAAATCGCTTTTGTCTGTTATGAAAAAAAACAATCAAAGCTAACATTATATCCTTATAGACACCTTTTCTCCAGAATTTGTTACAAGATAGTGGAAAAATTTTGTGTAATGATAAAAAAATAAGCCTTCGCAATTTAGTATTGTCAAAGTATATCAGCGAATCTCCACAGATTTCACAGATTACACAGATTTTTGTAGGGCATCGGTCCAAAAAACGATAGAAGCCTATAGATTCAAATAAAAGTTCGTTTGGCAAATTTTGTATGATTCGTTATCGTTATCTTTATCATTC
>CALKWO010000282.1 GCA_938003875.1 uncultured bacterium | reverse complement strand
AGTACTCGATTTTTTGGGAGTCAGTCCTTCTGTTTTGCTCATATTCCTGCTTTACCTTCTCGTAATCTTCCTGCTCTTTTTTTTTGCATTTCATCATGTACCGCAGTTTTCCTGTTATTCCCCTCGCTTTCCTTTTTGCTGTCTCTAACTGGCGGGCCAGCTCCAGGTACCTTTGTTCTAGGCTTGTTCCCATTTCCTGGAGTAGGATAGGGTCGCGAAGTTCACTTTCTGCCTGTTCCATGTTGCCTGCGTCTATCATGGCCTTTGCCTGTTTTAGAATCTGCGTACTTTGAAGCCATATTACGTACCTGCAATAGGCATCCTTTTGTTCCTTTGGCATTGGTTCGAGGTACATCTCGTCTGCTAAAATTTCCTCTGCCTGTTCCAGGTTGACTCTGGCTTCCACTCCGCCCTCGCTGGCCTTTACCATTGACTCTACTGTAGCTAAGCTATCCTTTTGCTTTTGCCATTTTGCTTGCAGTTCTTTTGCTTTCATTGCAAGAGTTGGGCTGGATTTCAGCATCTGGCTTGCGTAGTCGTACACTTTCAGTGCCTGATCAAAGTCGCCCTGTGTGTAGAGTACCTGCGCAAAATCGCTGGCTATGCTTTCTACTGCATCCCTGAATAGTTTTGTTGGCCTCTTTTCTGCTATCCCCATCAGCATTTCCAGTGCTTTTTCGTATTCTTTTTGGCCTGACAGAGCTTTTGCCTGAGCGATTTCATATTTCGAGAGATTGTCCCAGGCTTTGTCTCTCACCTCTTCTGTTTTGTCATTCTTCAGGTTTTGTGGGAAGCTGTTTTGGTAGTATTCCAGTGCTTCCTGGTATTCTTCGGCAGCGATTATTTTTTGGAGTTTCGCTATTTCTGCTTCCCTTTGCTTTTCTTCCTGCGCCAGACGAATCTTTTTTTGCTCCTCGTCTTCTGTATTCTTGAGCCGCTCGATCTCCTGGATTCCAGCCTCTATCTTTTGCTTTACAGCCTGCTGCTCTGCCTGCTCTTTCTTTTTTTGCTCGCATATGGCCTTTTCATATTTTTGGGATACCTCTGGGTCGCTTTTTAGATTCTCGTACAAGCCCAGGTAGTTGATGGCCCTTATGTATTCTTTCTCTGCTATGCATCTGTCCATGGTTGCCAGCAGAGAATGTCGTTTTTTATGGGACTCTGGAATGGCTCTGCCTTCCCTGCATTTCTGGCATTTGTCTTTGTTGTATGCAGTATTCTCTTTTCTTTCGCATAGACATTCGATTTTCCAGGTTACCTGGCACTGCGGACATTCTGTCATGCCTGATTGCAATTCCTGGTTGCACTCCATATTGGGGCATAGGAATGGGTTGAAGGGTCTGTTGACTCCTGTGCTTTTCTTGACCTTCAGACCAGACAGACTTTTTTCCGTGTCCTGGATGAACTCTTTCAGTCTGTTTCTTATCTGACCAGAGGCTCCCTGCATCCTTTTTTCCAGAGAGGACATGGCTTCCCTGATTGCCTTTTCCGTTTCTTCATTTAGCCCTTGGGTCGCACCTTTCAACAGATTTTTATTGACTTTGGCCATCATAGATTCCATGTTTTGTGGTCGGTTCTCTTCTAGCGTGCTTTTTACAGACTGGATTTTCGGTCTGTTGCCTGCTCTTTTTGCCAGCATTCGCAAGATTAGTGTGTCCAGCCAGTTGGGTATCTTGGGATTGATTGCCGATGGTCTGGGCGGGGTTTGCTCTGCGTGTGCCTTGCCATACTGGATGGCAGAGCCTCCGAAAAAGGGTAACTGGCCTGTGAACATCTCAAACATGGTGACTCCCAGGCAATACACGTCTGTCTCTGTGCATATCTTTCCATACTCTGTACCAAACTGCTCTGGACTCATGTATTGCGGGGTTCCTACCATTTCGCCTGTTGTGGTCATGGTTCGGCCTGCTCTCAGGTTTTCTTCTGCCTCCAGGCTCTTTACCGAGCCAAAGTCTATGAGCTTTACCATGTCATTTTCGAGTACCATAAGGTTGGAGGGCTTGATGTCCCTGTGTACCAGGCCGTATTTATGCACTGCTTCCAGGGCTTCAGTTGTCTGGGACAGGATGTTGATGTAATCCTCCAGGTTATCTCCCACAAACGGGCTTTCCGTACACCACTCTTTCGCTGTGCGATTTTCCAGGTCTTCCATCTCGATGTAATACTCGTCCTTCTCGAAGAATCCGCCGTAGTCGCTGATTCTCACGATATTTTCATGAAGGATTTGCGATGCCAGGAATCCTTCCAGCAAAAACCTCTGGATTGCCTTGGAATCGCCTGCTCTCTTGGCTTTGATGGTCTTCACCACCACACTCTTGTCTGCTGGTGTTCCGATTCTGTGCGCTCTCCACAAGACTCCCTGCCCGCCTCTTTCATTGGCCGTTTCCATGCGGTCGTAAAGATTGCCTATGGTACCCTGGATGCTGATTCTGTGCTTCACGCTTTGCGAAATGTACTTGAACTGAGCACCGATTTCCAGCGACTTCCCCAATTTCGCTATATCTACGGTCAGTGTCTCAATTTTTTCCCCGTGTATTTTGATTTGAGAAGACATTTGCACGAGTACAGCCTCATAGTGGCTCTTGTTTTTCTCGATTTCCTTTCGAAAGCTTGTAAGCTGCACCACGATTTCTGGCTCTGATAGCTTTGCCTCCAGTTGCTCGTCTGTCACGGTCTTTTCTTCCAATTCTCTCATCAAAGGCTCGAACTTCTCGTACATCAGTCCCACCAGGTCATTGACCTCTGCCTGTTTCTGGGATGCTATGCTTTCTATTACCACATCGTCAAACAGGTCGTAGGCATCGCCTATGACAGGGATGGATCGGATCGCCCTGTTGGCCAGCCGCCACAGTATTCTTTTTGCCATCGGGCTTTCTTTGAAAAATTGCGCTATACCTGCCACTACACTTTCTCCTTTTTTTCATCCACTATTTTTTTTTGCCAGCGATAAAACTATATTTTATAAAAACTTATGCTATTTTCAAGGCATAATTGAATGTTGCGTAAAAAAAAAAATATTTCCTCCCAGAATTACAGCGGACAATATTTGGTTTGCTATTGTATACAGCATCTATTCTATTGTATCAAAAATCCCTTGCAAGAGAAAAATATTTCCAATTTTCCCCCAAAAATCCCCTGCTTCCTGTATATCTTACGCAAGTATACTACCAAAAAGAAAGCAGGAAAGATTCTCTATCAGATTCCAGGAAAAAAACTTAGTAATCCCTCTTCTAAATTTAACCAGAAACAATGGGAAGAGGATGGAACAAAATGAAGTAGCTTTTTATAGCTTCCCCCCAAAAGGACGACAGCCCACAATTTCATTGCCCAAGAAAATGCTTCATCGCCAAAGAGAAAACTGTCTAAGCTGTTGAAATCATCATCGTTAAAAGTTTTTTTCTATCTTGGAATCCATAAATTATTTTTTCCTATCCATAATAGAGCGGATTGAATTTTTTAAATGCTTCACAAGCAATGATGGAAAGAGTCGATGCTGCGACAATAAAAACCGAGCTTGGGCTACGAACTTTGCAGCCTTTGTAAGCATAAGCACTCGAAGATTAAAAAAATTTGGGTAGATGGATTAGAATTTTGAGAAAAAAGCTTAGTTCCATTTCTTTTATGCATTTCATTCATATCTTTGGCTCTTTTGATTGCTGTTTGAAGCGATTTTTCTAATGGATTATAATATCCTTCACTTTTAGAATAATTGGGAATAGATTTTTGAAGCTTTTGTATTAATTGGTTATTATTGAGGGCAGCATTTTGATCAATAAAATGAAGCAGATACCATAGCTCAAAGGAAGGGTTGGAAAAAACTTTTGTAACCAAAGAACCATGCTTTTGAGATAATTCTTTTTCTATTTCTTGAAGTTTTTTATCTCCTCTTCCATCTTCATCAAAGACGCAAAAAAAAGCATCTTTGCCTTTTATAATATTATTTTGATTGTCTTTAATGTATTTTCTTACGTATTTAACAAGCCTTAACGGATCAGCATTACCACGAGACAGGATTTCTATTTTAGCGGATCTACATTGAATTTTCTGTCTCATTTCTTCAAAATACTTTTTAGCAGATTTTTGGTCTTCACAAAAAATATAAATCACTGGATTTCTTTGTCTTAAACCTGCTTTTCTTTTACTGAAGTCCTTTAATCCCATGAAAAAGGCCCTCCAAGGCATGGGATTGCTCCATAACGGCCCTGTAAATATCCTTTTTCTAAATTTTCTGACTTTCTGGGGCTATATTCTAACAAGGAATATAGATCAGTGCTTCCATCTTTACGCTTTTCTGTAAACCATACTTGATCGCGTCTCAAAATATCTGCACTAAGAAGATGGGTATTATATGTGTTAAAAAGAAGTTGTGCATTCTTTCGATTTATTTCTGGGTTATGAAACATTTCAATAAGATATTGAGTCAACATAGGATGAAGCCTTGTATCTAGCTCATCTATAAAGAGAACATATCCATTCATCAAAACATCAATCCATGGCCCAAGACAAGCAAAAAACTTTTCGGTACCACTGGATTCTTGGCTAATATCCAAAGAAGTCGCAAATTCTTTTCCTTCGCTATTGATGGCTTTATGTAGCATTTTTACCTGGAAAGCTTGAAGTTGATTGTTCGGGTCTTTTAATATGGCTTGTAAAGAAGGAGGAAATTTTTGGTATATTTTTTCCGTAGACTGAGAATCCGCTATTTTTATATCGAAGGACTCAATCCCTATATCTGCCTTCTTTAAATTTTGCTCGATAAAATTTTTGATTTTTTGATTTTCATAGCTAAGCCTGGCAGTGTAGAAAAAGAATTGATCTTTAATGTCATCGTCTCTTTTGATCACAGACTTTAGTATATTGTTAAACCATTCGAACGGTTTTGATGCATCTTCATAGTTCCATTGCGCAGCTACAGATAAATAAAGAGAATTGTTCCTGGTTTTTTCTGAAATTTCTTTTTGTTTTTTTTTATTTTTTATAAACCTATATTTGGATTCTTCAAAGCGTTCAAAAAAAATTTTTTTACGATTTTTGGGATAGGCATAAAGATATTCCTCAGCGATCTTTCCTCTCGCAATAGAAAATCCATAGGTATATCTAAGATTTTCATGAATAAATACAAAATCAAAGCTCGTTGGCGATTCCCTGCTATTTTCATCCAAGGAAAATGGATGAGAATGGAGAAGACTTTCTGGATTGAGTGCATGGGAAGTGAGTATCAATTTTTGGGCAAATTGCATAGCAAGAAACAAATTTGTCTTACCAGAAGCGTTAGCACCATAGACAACAGCAGAACGAAGCAATTTAATGTTAGGATAGGATGTCTCAAAAATATTTTCGGGATATTCCTTGTCTAATTTAGAATCAGGGTTGGAAGCAAGCAAGCTGAAAGTCACCTGTTCTTTGAATGAAAGAAAATTTTTTACTCTAAATTCTATTAGCATAGCATTTCCTCAATAAAAACAAATATTTTGATTTCAGTTTAATTTTTGCATTTTTTTTGCAAAAAAGCTATTGAAATCTTAAAATATTTTATGGATGTTTTTTTTGCAAGAAAGCTTTTTCAATAATACTGCCGCTAAGCTTGTTCCTTATGAAGTTTGTACTTGATGCATAGAAAATTATAGTTTTAGTGATAAATGCACTTTAAGTTATATTCCAATCTTAGCCCCGAAGGGTCGAAATATAATAGCCAGGGACAACGCCACTGGTAATTCTTTTAAATGTGTAAGCAATCTTAAAATCAGTTAGGTTCAGGCTTATACGAAATTCATGTAATGTCAAAAACTTTTGTCGCCCGACCTAGGCCTGTGTATCCTTGCTCTTCGATTTTTCGATTGCTGTTTTCACAACATATCCCAGCGTCATCAATAATGCCGAGCCTACAAGAGCCAATAATGTTATAGACCTTTGAGTCGCTGGTGCTTTTTCTTGTTTTTCAGACATAGCCAATCCCTTCTATGTTCTATAAAGAACTTCGTAACAATGAACGCAAAAGTCTTCACAGTTTCTGGCAACGAAGCCATATTGTTCGTTATAGCCATTACTTCGATTCACTAAAAGCCTCTGCGCTTCCTGACAAATAGCATTTGCATGTTCAGAATTTTTAGGACTTGCATGCAGCCTGACTTCATGGCCAGCAGCAAACGCTTGCAGTTTATCCTTACGGATAATCGCATCATCTGCTTTTTTACTTTCTCCACTAAAATGTACCACCTCATCATTACCGATGTAGATTCCCATGTGATTGTAAAATAAACCCCAAAAACCATTTACTGGCCTTTTAACGATACTACCAGGAACAAAGCCCATCTCTATCTCCTATATTGAAAAACGGTACTGGATCCTATTATAGAGAAAAAGCGAGGGATTCCAAACAATTTTTTTGCTAATATTCTTGGCACTACATTATCTACATCAATCCTGTTTTTAGGAACATGCTGGTGTTCCTTGTTGCTATTCAAGACATATTCAGCATAGATGCTTTGGGAAAATACAAAATAAGGCGAGTGAGCAGAAGGTTTTCCTTAAGCAGGATGAATAGGATACACAAGAATTTCATCCTGCTTAATCTTCGAGATTTTAGAATGCAACCGATTGCATCTTTTTTTTGAGATGGGGTGGTATTTCAATAATTCAATAATATCCAGCATAACTCTTAGAGAACATTTGTTGATGGTATCATAAGGATATCTGAACAAATACCTACTATGAATAACATGAAGAACACGGAGAAGTAGAGACAATATTTTTTATTATTTCTCTCTCTTCTCTGCATCCTCTGTTCCTCTGCGGTTAAATCATAATGGGAAAGTTATTTAATTTTCATCGCTAAATAATTAGACGAAAATGGTTTGAATTTTTTTTAAGATTTCTTTATAAATACGGACAATATGAAAATTCATTTTTCTTATTTGGGATAAACGCCAATAGGTTTCATTTCCATCATCGCTCTTATAAGCTTTAATTTGGAAGCTATACTCCCATCTATCGCTATCTAATATCCATGTCCATAATTCTGGATAATCTTTATCTTTACTTTTTGTTAAGGTTGTATCTTCTAAGCTAAAAGGTAGACCATCGTCTGTTATCCATATTCTTCGTAGTTTTAAATTTTCTAAAATATATTTTTTAGCAATGTCTGGATCGGTATTGTAGATGTTTTTTTCTACCCAGCCTTCAGGATAATATTCAAGAGATCGAGCAGGCACCTTGAGTCTAAAATAAAAAATAGCAGACAGGATAACACTCACTAATAACAATATAAAATTTAATACAGGATTCAATGTCTCTGCAATTTCAGATATTTTACACACGTATGCCCAAGCAGAAAAATTATACAAAGTTAAAAAGAAAAAAATTCTACTAAATCTATCGCCAAATAATAAAATTTTTATACAAAGTATTATAATACAAAAAATAAAAGCAGCAATATAGGGAACTATTTTGCTATCACTACAAAAACTCAAAAAAAAATTTGATATCTTATCAGGAATATATTTTACTGGTACTTGAGATGTTAAGATATAAGTGAAGATAATCGTTTTTGGGATAAACCGTTGGAGTATTTCTTCAAGCATTTTCTTTAAAAAAAATTCTTCCTTTTCTTCTGGCATATAACATCCTTTAAATTTTTGCTTCATCTGCACCAAATTTTTATATAATTTAAGCTGCACTTATAAATTAAAATTTATAAAATTAACGTGATATTAAAATACATTTTGTGCTATATTCATATTGTTTATCTCCATCATTATATGGCTTGGAAGTTTCTCCTGGATAGAAGATAATAACCTCAGATGAGGTTTTCTTGAAACTCTTACCATCTCCATCCTTCATATTCTCATTTACCGTAACTAGTACATAAGCGTAAGCAACATTCTCTCCACTTACTGTAATTTTTACCCTAGACGGATTAGCTGGATCAGTCTTAACAATAAACTTCCCTTGTCCTGGGACTTTTTTATATATATCTATATCTTCGTAAGTTGTGTCTCCTGCTTTATAAATCATTTTGGATGATTTTCCACTTTCATCGCTTTTTATATCATACCCCCACCACCGCCAAGGAGATATATTTCCTTTTAATGCATATACAGATTCAGAAAATACTATTTGAGAAAAACTGGCTAAAATTAGCAAAATAATGCACAATAATTTATTCATAGCAAAATCCTTTATTAGAAAAAATAAAAATTTATAAATATTTTAAAATTATAATTAATAAGAATAAAGTGCAGCCTAAAATGAATCTTTAACCTACATTCCGCAGTACCTAAGTTATAGGTTTAATCATTTAAAATAGCATTATCTTTAAATAGCAAGCTTGCTGTTATGGATAACAATAAGCTTGCTACTAAAAGATAAAACATGAGATTTTCTTGTATTAATAGTGGGAAATGTATTTTTATGCTAGTGGCATATACCCATACAAAAAAATTAAAACTAGCGAGAAGAAAGATAAAAATCTTTTTTACAAACGATGCATTAGGTTTAGAAAAGGTATTTTTTAAAATCAAATAAAAACATAACATTGTGAAAAAAATATATTTGATTTCTTTATTCAAAAAAAAATCTAATGGAATGTTCGCCAAAAAAAGAAACATCAAGATAGCATTGGCTGGTATGTAATCCCCTAAAACTTCTTTGCCTATATCAGAAAACCACTTTTTTATATCTTCCATAGGAATCCTCTCTTACATTACATATTGGCAGTCCTTAAAATTTCTTCCAGCAAGTTAAAAAACTGCTGGAAGTTTATAAGGCATGCGTTTTATATCCAATATCTAAATTCTTTTAACCCTGTTTTTCGGGGAACTGAGTATCCAAAATAGATGAGATTTCCTCTTTCTTTTTATCGTGTGTCTTTTCTACTATTTCCGAAAGTGTTTTTATATCTGCTTGATTGAAATTAGTTTGATACTTTGTGAAAGTCTTTTCATCCGCAATTATATTTTTGATATTTTCCAAAAGAGATTTTCTTGCTGTCTTTTCTAACTCGATGGCTTTCTGAATATTTTTTTCGTCTATTTTTTTGGTCGAAAAAATAATTTGTATTAGCTCATCTACTTTTTTCATGAAATCCTGGCTAGCAAAACCAGCCAAAAGGGAAACAGACATTAAAATGATCAAAGGTTTTAGTTGCTCTAAGGCATTAACAGGATTTGTGTTAGTAGTAGTTGTAGTAATAACCACTATCTGACCCAAAACTAATAAAAAACCTGATAGAATACCGCAGATACTTCCTAAGAATGGATTTAAAAGGTATGTAATTGCAAGATGTGTATCGAAATTCAGACTATATTCAGTTACCTTTCTGAGATTGTATGCTATCCCACCGATAGCACCAAAGATTGCAGTTATCATCAACACCAATATCAACACCTTATGGAATTGTATATTGCTAGGTGTAGATGCAGTGCATAAGTCCTTTAGAGAAACCTCTTGGGATTGAAATAAATAGTATACACATAGAAGAAGTACGAATAAAATAACTATGCTTCCCCATGCGATAATGCGTTTTAATGTTATTTGATCTAATTCGTTATTATTAGTAATAAAGATATTTTTCAATAACTTAAGGTTACGGAAAGGATAAACAATTATGATTAATCCTACAAACAATACCGAAATTCTAAGATAATCTAGTTCTTTTAAATATTCTAGTGAGCCTTTATTGATACATAGTGAATGGATACTGATAGCAATGAGAAAAAGACCCAAAAAATATACTATGAATTTTACATTAGAGATCAGTCCTTCTGACCAATTAGATTCGCTTTTCTTTTCAGCTTCTTTTTCTTCTTGAACAGGTTTTACATCATGAGACATATCTTTTTCCTTAAAAATGAAAGCGTCTTCTCAAAAAAAATACTAACATTTTTTACTACCGCAACGAAAGGGAGCATTATCCAATTTTTCTAACTCTTTATTGCTTAAACACTAAAGAATGTAAAAGGAAATCAATTAAAAACCATTATTTATGCGGGATACAAAAGATACAAATTAAACTTTTTATATTTTAGAAAAAAAAAAAAAATGTCAAATATTTTCAATATAGGATTTAAAATTTTTTTTTAGAGATGATTGAGGAGAAGAAGCAAGTATTGCGATAAAGAAAGCAGGAAAGATTCTATATCAAATTCCAAGAAAAAAACTTAGCAATTCCTCTTCTAAATTTAGCAGAAACAATAAAAGATGATGCAACAAAATAAGAGATACGCCAGGCAACTTTTCTATCCGAAGAAAAGAATTTCTTTGCTGTTGACAAAAAAAGAGCCTCGTTTTAGAATGGCTGAATAGCATCTATAATATCAAGATGTAAGAGCAAAAGTTCACCAAGAAGGAGAGATACGTGGATACGATTCCGAAATATTTTTGGAAAAGCTTGGTTCCTGCCTGGATCAAGATAGCCCTAGGCGAAGAAAATAGGACAGGACTAAAGGCAGTCTTAAAGAACATGAAAGAGCAAGGGTGGCAAGGAGGCGCATTAGAGAATTGGCAACCCAAAAAAGGAGATGTCAAGCTTCTGAAAGAAGCTCAAAAATACATAGGGTACATTATAAATCCTTGTATGCCACAATCAAAAAGTTCTGAGCATCAAAAAAACCTTCAAGGAATACTCTCCCAGATCAAACAGCATGGAAGGGAAATATTGAAGATAGCAGAGGAATATATCTCTTTATGCAAGCAGGAAAATTCTTTCTCTTTATCCAAAAAGATCAAAGATACGAATTGTTCTCATATCCAAAAAAATCTTCCCAAAAACACACTTCATTCTCGTGCTAAGAGCATCTATTCAGTATCAGATTTTCCAGTAATGCCTTCTCGCCCTTCCCATTTTTCTTGTAAAAGCGGGGTTTTAAATATTTATATTGATGAAGTAGAAGTAGGAACAAAGGATGGTGCTATAGCAGGTATAGTATGGGATGGAAACACTCCTTGCAAAAGTATACTTCCTATCATTGCCACTCATTCCAAAAATGAAGAGTATTTGTAGCTTTCGCAAAGGAATTGGGATTGCCATGATGTATGCGCCATAAAATCTCGGAAGATTGGACTGCTTCTTTTTTTTTTCATAATTGACTTCTTTTTCCGTTTCTCTACGTTGTTTTGTTCAGTAAACATGGCGGAAATTCTTAAAATCAATCTTTTATCCAATCTTCTATCTGTAAATCATCCACCTCTTTAAAATGAGCATCATCTGTTACCAGGCATATCTGATTGGCCAGTGCTATAGCGGCTATCCAAAGGTCGTTCTCCGCATTAAAAGGCCGTCCTTTCTTTTTGAGATCCGATTTGATTTTGAAATAATATGTAGCTACTCTTTCATCGGCTGATAGAATCAGTAAATCGCTAAAAGCCTGGTTGGCTTTCTGCTCTAACCTTTTGCGCTTTTTGCCCTGAGGTAGGATATTGATTCCGTAATAGATTTCGCCGTAAGTGAAAACAGTTGTCATGATGCTGTCGTTCTCTGAAAGATTTTTCAGGTGTCCTAAAAATTCTTTGTTTTCTTCCATCAACGCAGTTACCATGTTTGTGTCCAACAGATACTCCATTGGCTATTCTCCTTCGCTATCATCAGAATCAAATGGACTTAACCAATCAACAGCAGTTTTACCTTCTTTAATAGTTTGGCGCAGTTCTTCCGCATCCTTTTTCTCCAAAGATGGGGTTGATTGGATCGCCTTCAAAATAGCAGAAGGGGAGCCTTTATGAGAAGGTTGAAAAGACTTTTTGATAATGATTTCTACCTCAGCCCCTTCTGGCAAGAACACTTTGCCTTTCATTTTAATCCATCTATTTTCGACAATGCCTTTATAAGTTGTCATTTGAGTTTTCCTTTCTGGGCATTTTTTGTGTTTTTATCACCAAAATTTATGAGATAGTAATGGGCGTAACCGATGTTGTGCTTAATTGAAAGCCAGAAATAGCTTAAAATTTGAAAAAAAATTGTGGAGAATAACTCTCCTGAAAAAATAAAAAAATATCAGTGTTGAGGGTGATATTGGCGTTGGCAAGACTACAATAGCAATCCCTTCTATGTTCTATAAAGAACTTCGTAACTAATGCCCTGCTGTCAATGCGCCAGGGCGTCTGGGATCCGATGCGCCGGTTAAACCTTGTGAGGTTTGCATAATGCTTTGCGTGCTGCCAATAGAATCTTTTATCAATACCTTATGCCCCCATTTCCTAAGCAAATCTATCGTGTCCTGGCTAATGCCTGCTTCTAGGCGTAATTCATCTGGATACCATTGATGATGGATTCGTGGGGCGTTAGTTGCAGAGGCAATGTTCATTCTATGATCAATTACATTGGATATTATTTGCAAGGTGCATGTGATGATGGTGCTTCCCCCTGGGCTGCCTGTCACTAAAAACACTTTTCCCTCTTTTAAGACAATAGTAGGTGTCATGGAGCTAAGCATTCGTTTTTCAGGCTGGATTTCATTGGCTTGAGAACCTAATAAACCAAAAGAATTCGGGGAGTCTGGTTTAGCAACAAAATCATCCATTTCATTATTGAGCAAAATACCTGTACCTTCTGCTACGATTTTGCTTCCATAATTGAGATTGATTGTGTATGTGTTAGATACAGCATTTCCATATTGATCTATAACCGAATAGTGTGTTGTATCGTTGCTTTCATAAAAAATAGCATTGCCTGGCTTGACTTTAGCACTAGGTGTCGCCTGGTACATATTGATCTTATTGCGTAGTTCATCAGCATAAGCTTTAGATACTAATCCAGAAACAGGAATTTTAGTAAAATCAGGATCTCCTAGATAATGAGAACGATCAGCGTACGCTAATCGCATTGCTTCTGTCAAAACGTGGATGGTTTTGGCACTATTATGCCCCCATTCTCCTAAGGGAAATTTTTCTAAGATATTTAGCATCTGGACAATGTGAACACCTCCAGAACTAGGAGGAGGCATAGAATAAATCTCGTATCCACGGTAGGTTCCCTGAACAGGTTTTCGAATCACGGGCTGATAGGCAAGCAAATCTTCTTTTGTAATCAGGCCTCCATGTTTTTGCATATCAGAGACTATTTTTTTCGCAATCTCCCCTTGATAAAAGGATTTTTGGCCATTTGTGGCAATTTCTTGTAAAGACCAGGCTAAATCAGGTTGTTTCCAAATATCCCCTGCTTCATAATTATCTCCGTTTGGCTTGAAGAATACTTTCATGCTCGCATCACAATTTTGAAAGCGTGGTTTGGTAATGCGCAAAGTATTGCTTAGATCAGCATCCATGACAATGCCTTCGGATGCTAAGGCAATTGCTGGTTTTAGTGCTTGTTGTAAAGAAATTGTCCCATATTTTTCTAATGCATAAGCAAATCCTGCTACAGTGCCAGGCACTCCAACAGCCCAATAGCTATGGCAAGATTTTTCCGAATCGGCATTTCCGTTTTTGTCTAAAAACATATCACGAGTAGCCGTCTTTGGTGCTTTTTCTCTGTAGTCAATCGTAGTGACCTCTTTGTTTTTTGCCAGATAAATTACCATAAACCCGCCTCCTCCAATATTTCCAGCACGAGGCAAGGTAACAGCTAAAACAAAGCCTACTGTCACAGCAGCATCCACAGCATTGCCACCTTCCCTCAGTACTTGCAAACCAGCTTCTGTGGCACGAGATTCCTGAGAAGAAACCATACATTTTTTACTCTGTATAGGAAGGAAAATATCAGGATATGAAATAGCTGTCTCTTGTGCATAAACACAAATAAAAAAAAATATCCATACAAAAAAGATGAGTTTCATATACAATCTTTCTTTAAAAGAAGGACGAAGTTTCTGTATTGTTCGATAAGCTAGTTTTTACAAACAGGAACAAAGCTCATCTCTATCTCCTATATTGAAAAATGGTACTGGATACTATTATAGAGAAAAAGCAAGGGATTCCAAACAATTTTTTTGCTAATATTCTTGGCACTATATTATCTACATCAATCCTGTTTTTAGGAACGTGCTGGTGTGCCTTGTTGCCATTCAAGACATATTCTGCATAGATGTCTTGTTCATCCGTGACCTTGTGCCAGCAGCCTGGAAGACATGGGCTATCTACATCCTATTTCTTTTTTATGGTTTTAGCCTTAGCATCGGCTTTCTTTCGGATTTCAGGCAGTTTCTTTTCTAGTTCACGAATAGCATCCCGTGCTACCCATCTTGCTGCTTTGGAATCCAACGAGAGCAACTGGTCGGCAACAGCAAGTGACTGGGAACACAAGGTAACATTCCGTTTTCCGATCTGCCTCAAGGCCCAGTTGATTGCCTTTTTGACAAAATTCCTTTCGTCAGATGCATAACGGATAATATAGGGAAAAAACTGCGTAAGTTTATCATCGGGAGCTTTTTTGTCATGTACAGCCAATGTCGCCATGAGAACGAATCCTGCGCGTCTTACATATTCTTTTTCTTGCTGGCACCATGAGATCGCTTTATCATAAGCAAATGGTGTTTTGTCGAATAGATGATTGCACGTGCCATCACATATATCCCATGAATCGAAATCATTGGCCCAAGCGTCCATTTGCGCTTCTGTAACTTCATTTGGTTTGTCAACAAATCCCGCCAGGATTCTAGCTTCATGGATCTCTGAGTTCCAAAGATCCATAGCTAACTGATGATTTCTGCCTGCTGCTTTGGCAATCTCTCGTAGCTTGGTTACATTGACCCCCAAAGTTTTATCTGTGTTGATGCCATAGCGTGCCATTCCTTCCACATTTTTGGGATTGGCATAAGACTTGAGTTGTTCGATAATCGTTTGAAAATTTATATGAGTCTTGTTCATATTATTTATCCTTTTTGGTTTGTAGTTGCATCTATTTTATCAAAAATCCATTTCAAGAGAAAAATATTTCCCATTTTTCCCCAAAAATCATCTGCTTCTTGTATACCAAAAAGAAAGCAGGAAAGATTCTCTACATAAGAGATACGCCAGGAAACTTTTCTAGCCGAGGAAAAGAATTTCTTTGTGGTTGAAAAAAAAAGAGCCTTGTTTTAGAATGGCGGAATAGCATCTACTATAATATCAACGTTTAAGAGCAAAAGTTTGCCAAGAAGCAGCATATCAACATTGATATTGATGAGGTAGATATAGGGCAAAAAGGTGGTGCTATAGCTGGTATTGTATGGGATGGAGAGACTCCAGAGGAAAATATTCTGCCTGGAATTCCTACGCATTGCCAGAGCAAAACCCATTTGCCCAAGCTTCTTTCTTGTAGTCGTGCATTCCCTTTTATCATGCCTTTGCAACATCCATGCGATCTTGCTTATAGTTATGAAGAAATTTTGGTATGCTCTCTTCAAATGCTTCTAGGATGGCTTATTGTACCCAGAAAGGCCAAAACAAAGGTGAATGTTTATTTGGAACTTTATTCCCAATGGGCGTAACCGTTGTTGCGCTGTGTTAAGAATGTCTTTAATACTAAGGCTTATAACTTGACAATGTTAAATTCCACATATTGGCTAGCAATGACTTATGTTGAGTTAAAAGTTTTATCTTGCTAAATTTTTGCTTATAATTTAGAATGCTATTTTGATAAACTAGAAATTTTCAAATTTAACAATGGGAAGCTCCTGCTTGCTATAATTTTTTAACCAACTAGCAAAATGGGTTGGGAGATATTGAAAAAGTTGTCCAATTTTGGGGGGAGATAAAAAATGAAAAACCTATTTTTTTTGATATTGCTTATGGTATTCTTTGGTGGGATACAACCGATGTTGGCTGGCCCAGTCAGTGAGTACTATCTTACAAAATGGGTAGATAGAGGAATTGCTGTCATCCAGGACAACAGTGTTGTGCGGTCCTGGTCAATAGCTCCAGGTAGTTATGCGCAATTGGCCATTGTGGTGAATGGAGATGTAAAAACCTATTCTCATTATTCCAGTGGAGCAGGTGCTCAATATTCGCTAGATGGCGTTGCTACAGGCACTCTTTATCCAAACCAGGTAGGCCAGTATCCCCACGATGGTACTACAGATGGAACTTACAATTATGCTTTCTTTTATGGAATGAATAAACTTTATCGCTTTGGGTTAGACTGGAGTAATCCTGAATTGGTTTTTTCTCTTAGCGGGACAAGTCGTTTAGGTGTCACCTACGATCCTACCGATGACACGTTCTGGCTTTGTGGTTGGGGCAATAGCCTTGTAGAACATTACACTAAAACAGGGCAATTTCTAGGTTCTTTTAGCACAGACAGCTATACTGGCTCTTTGGCTTTAGACCATGCCGATGGAACTCTTTGGCTTAGCGTGGGCGCATCGGATACGCTAAAGCAGTATTCCAAAACTGGCACTCTTTTAAGCACTCTTACAATCAGTGGACTAGGGCCAGTTTATGGTGGAGAATTCAACTTTGCGTTAGTTGGTATCCCTGAACCATCGAGCATCTTTTTATTGTTTATTTGCATTGTTCTGTTGTTGTTTTCCTACAAAAAAAATACCAGATTCTAGTGAGTGTCATCATTCAGGTGAGATTGACTATTTTCGATTATATTTTTAAAAGCAGCAAGGCAGAAGTGCTGTAAAGCCTGGGGGATAAATCCCCAGGCTATGGTCTAGTTGATAAGAGGCTTTTTGTTTTTGAGCATGTATTCAATGCGGGCCTGGCTCATGGGTTCTGCACAAAGTTGGACAAAGGCTTCTCTTTCTATAGCCAAAAATTCGTCTTCTGTGATAGTAGAAACAGGAGATGCTTTTGCGCCGCCTGTTAGGACATAGGCTTGTTTCTTGGCAATGACCGCTCCATGTTTTGTTAGAGTTCCTGCAACTACCAAATCATCAATTCCTGCTTCAAGCACCAGATAACCACCATGACCAGCAAGACAGAGTTCTTTTTTGGGTTTTGCCTGATGGTTGGGTACCATAGCTAAAGCGACTTCTTTGGCTTTGGAAATGAGTTCTTCTTTGTTGACAACCACAACATCGTCTGGACGTAGATAGCCTTTCTCTATGGCATCGTGTGCAGAGTTAGAAACAGACCCGTATGCTATAAGCTCTAATGCTTTCATTGTGGGAGGCATAGGCCCAGGGTTTCTTTTTTCCATAATGTCCATAAACTGCATGAGAAGGAGCAAACATCCTGCACCTCCAGGAAGAAGGCCTACGCCTACTTCCACAAGACCACCATATAACTCTGAGTATGCTACACGTTTGTGGCCTGAGAGGGTGATTTCCATACCACCGCCCAGTGTCATACCATGAGGTGCTACAACAACAGGGAAATCAGCATGATAGAGATTCAAATTGGCATATTGCAGGGATGCACTGAGTGCTTCGATTTTTTTCCATTCTTTTGCCTTGCAAACTTCAAGAAGCAATTGGAGCTGAGCTCCTGAAGAGAAATTGCTTGCCTGGTTGCTGATGACAAGAGCCTTAAAGCCCTTTTCTTTTACGACTTCAGGCGCATTCCATAGCATGGAAATCACAAAATCATCCACGAGGTTTACGCTGGGAACCATACGATGATCGAGTTCCACCAGAAGCACTTCATCTCCAAGATCAATCATGCGAGCACTGAGATTTTCTCGAATGATCTTGCCTTCTTGTTTGAGCCTGGCAAGATAGATTACATCCTTGCGTTTGGGTATTTCAACAAAATCTTTACTGACAGGATCATAGACTTTGTCTTTTCCGCAGCAGGAAAGGTAGATGGTATTGCTTTTCGCCTGGATTTCCTGCAATACTTTGGGAATAGCGATGCCCATCTGCTGCATGTATTCTATCGCTTTGGGAATACCGAACACATCCAATACTTCAATCGGGCCAATTTCCTTGTTGAAGCCCCATTTTACAGCATTGTCTATGGTAAGGATGTCATCGGCAATTTCCCCTATACGGTTGAGACTATAAGCTGCTGTGCTGATCAGAAGCTCACGACAGAATTTATTGATAGCAGAATCGCCGTGGCACATATAGTATACACGATCTTTTACATTATCATAGCCTTTCGCTATCTTGACTTCTTCTGCCTTAGGATCTTTTTTGAGCTTGTACTCCCAGGAATTCACATCCAGAGCAAGGATTTCTTTCTTGTCTCCCTTGCAATAGAAGCCTTTTCCTGTTTTTTCGCCAAGTTTCTTTTCGGAAATCATCTTTTGCAAAAGTACAGGAACTTTGAAGACATCGCGAAATTCATCATTAGGGCAATTTTCATATACATTCATAGAAACATGCCCAATGGTATCGATGCCAACCATATCGCTCAGTCTTAATGTCGCTGTACTAGGATTGCCAAGGCAAGAGCCTGTTATCATATCTATGGTCTCTACATCGAAGTTATATTTCTGCATGAGAGCCAAAGTTTTGATAAGGGCAAAAACACCAATGCGATTCGCCACAAAATTGGGCGTGTCTTTGCATACAATCGGCATTTTTCCTATTTTCTTATAGAATTCATATAAATAGCCGACGATTTCTTTGTCTGTCTTGGCTGTGGGGATGATCTCCACAAGAGGCATAAAGCGGACAGGATTAAAATAGTGAGTGCATACAAAATGCTTCTGGATAGATTCAGAAAGTCCTTCTACCATCTGGGCTACGGAAAGACCAGATGTGTTTGTCGCCACAATAGAAGAGTCTTTTCTATATTTATCCACCTCCTGGAAAACAGACTGCTTGATTGACATTTTTTCTGGCACAGCTTCTACAATGAGATCTGCCTTAGGGAGATATTTCTCCATTTCACTGGATAGCCTTGGCTGAATTTTTTTGATAAAACGAGTGCTATAGAGCATGGGAATCTTAGCTTTAGGGTCTTCCAGCTTTTGCATCGTGCTTTCCAGAACCTTGCGATCAATATCGAAAAGGTCGGAAGAAATACCGATGTTGGCGAAGAAAGCGGCTATATTGCCTCCCATGATTCCACCACCGACTACCGCCACATGTTTGATTTCGTACATGGGCCTTACCTCCTTTCCAGGATAGTAGCTGCGCCCTGCCCTCCTCCAACACACAGGGTGGCCAACGCATACTTACCGTTCGTTTTTTCCAGAGCGGTGATCGCTGTTCCAATGATGCGTGCCCCTGACATTCCTAATGGATGTCCAAGAGCAATGGCCCCGCCCAGAATGTTTATTTTATCTATGGGCCAGCCTCCTTTGCGTATGACATAAAGAGATTGTGCAGCAAAGGCTTCGTTCAGTTCGATAATATCCATATTCTCTATTTTCAGATTGGCTCGTTTCAAGGCTTTTTCAGCAGCAGGTAGTGGCCCCATCCCCATTCTGGTATAGTCACATCCTGCAATGGCTGTACTGATGATATAGGCTCTGGGAATCAAGCCAAGCTCTTTCGCCACATCTTCTCTTGCCAGGATCATGGCACAGGCACCTGTTGTAACAGGAGATGCTGTTGCGGCTGTGATTGTTCCCTGTGCATCGAATGCGGGCTTGAGGGTTTTCATCTTTTCTATATCTGGAGTTCTTGGGTTTTCATCCTGGGCGCATTGAGTTCCATTGGGTAAATCAATGGGAACGATTTCTTTGATGAAAACATTTTCTTCCATAGCCTTTATGGCCTTAGAATGGCTTTGGGCGGAAAATACTTCCTGGTCTTCTCGGCTGATGTTTAAATCTTTAGCCAGGTTTTCTGCTGTTGCGCCCATAGCGATATAGAAATTTTTTTCTTTTAGTTCAGCATCGAAAAATGGGTTGAAACCGCCCATAGGAATGCGAGTCATGTGTTCTAAACCAACAGCAATGCCTAAATCGCCTTTCCCCAGGCTTAGAGCATCGGCTACCATCATAACGGACTGCTGGGAGGATGCACAGAATTGGTTTACGGTGATACCTGCAACACAAGAAGGCAAGCCTGATTTGATTACAAGGGCGCGTCCCAGATTGAACCCCTGCTCTGCCTCTGGGAAAGCACAGCCTGCAGAAAGCATTTCAATTCTTTCCAAAGGAACCTGAGGATTTCTTTGCATCAGTTTTTTTACGACCTGGGAGGATATTTCCAAAGGAGTCAGAGAATTCAAAGCCCCACCTTTAGCCTTGCTGATAGGGGAGCGTGCAAAATCAATCACAACAACGTTATGACTCATAAACTTTCTCCTTTTATAAAATTTTTTTTATGCCTATAGTTCTAAGCAGCTTTAAATGAAAAGACCTTCTTCGAGAACAGTTTTCGCAATTTCCTGCTTGAGGGCAAAGAGATTTTCTTTGCTCTGACTCCAGGAGCAAAGCAGATTCCATTCCTCTTCTCTTTTGCAAGATGGGCTTTCCCAGAGAGCATGGAATATGGAATTGCCGAAATTTTGTATGGAGGCAGTGCTTTGGGCAACGATCAGACGGCTCAGCGATGCGACAAAATCCTTGTGCTTCTTATCATGGACAAGCAGATAATGCGCTCTTGCAAGAGCAGAATCAGCAGCGTAAACCTGAATGACCATATCGGAAATATTTCGCATGACCTGCTGCTGGTTTTTGATATCTTTACCATATTTAATGATGCATTGTTGCAAAATCCATGCTGTAAGACATTTTGCAGCATAAATCTTCTTTTTCTCTTCTGAAAGCACACTGTCTTCTACAGGATAGGCAAGCGATTTTTTTTCCAGGCTCTTTTCGACCATTTCCATGAAATCTCGGAAAGGAATTTCTTCGTTGTATATGCCCTTTACAAGAAAATCAAAGATCACAAGACGATTGATGTCATTCGTGCCTTCAAAAATCATATTGATAAAGCAATCGCGCACTGCTTTCTCTGCCTGGTATTCTTCACAATAGCCATAGCCTCCCATCATTTTCACGGCATCACAGGCTACCTGGAAAAGCATTTCAGAACCTTCTACCTTACATATCGACGCTTCTATCGCATAGTTGCGGAGGACATCAATATCGCTGGCACTGTGTCCACCTTTTGCCTTAAGCCCTGCATCAATTCCTGAAACAGTGCGGTAGATCAAAGCATCTACGCTGAAGATTCTGCTGACCATATCGGCAAGTTTGGCCATCTGCATATCGAATTCAATCACGGGGCGGGCGAATTGCTTTCTTTGCTTACCATACTCTATCGTATATTTGGCAACGTCTTTGGAAGCACCTAAAGTAGCGAATCCCAATTCCAATCTGCCCAGGTTCAGAATATTCAAGGCAATGCTGGCTGCATCCCCGATTTTTCCCAGGAGGTTTTCTTTAGGGACTTTGACATTTTCAAAGGTAAGACTGATTGTGGAAGACCCTTTGATCCCCATCTTCTTTTCTTCTGCTCCCCTGATTACACCTGGCTGGTTGAGTTCTACGATAAAACCAGAATACTGGTTATCCACTCGTGCAAAAACAATAGCAAGGTCTGCCCAGGAACCATTGGTGATATACTGTTTCGCTCCATTCAGTATATAATAATCGCCTTCGAGGACTGCCTTTGTTTTGCCGCTCAGTGCATCGGAACCACTTCCTGGTTCTGTCAGAGCATAGCAACTGATCCATTCCCCTGTAGCGAGCTTGGGAAGATACTTCTTTTTTTGCTCTTCGTTTCCAAAGAAAAGAATAGGCAGAGTGCCAATGCCCAGATGTGCTATATGAGTAGCAGCATAGCTGCCATTGATCGCCAGGTTTTCCAAAGTACACATCATGGTGGTAAAATCCATGTTCAGACCACCATATTCTTCTGGCAGGTCAATTCCTAGTAATCCTAATTCGCCAGCTTCCTTCACAAGTTTGATTATCGTAGGCGTTCCATCTTCTTCTTTGGCCTTATGTTCGATCTTTTCATCATTAGGTCTGATACGAGAGTTGGCAAAATCCATAGCGATTTTTCCAACTTCTTTTTGCTCTTCCGTAAACTGCTCCCGCGTAAACATAGTCCCAGGAGCGGTAGGGCCAATGAGAAATCCTCCACTTCCCTTCATGGAAAGCTTTTCTACATTTTGGAGCAAATCTTTCCGACTTAACAAAAAGCCCGATTTCATGATAGATCATCCTCCAAAAGAATTGTCATAAAAATATAACGCAATGCGTTAAGTATAGTATAAAAAAAATTATATTGCCAGAGAAAAATTTTTTTTCTGGGATTTAGGATTTATGGCAAAGGAACAGCCCTGCAATGCAGGGCTGTTTGATTTTCGAGGGCATTGCTCAGACTGCTGTCAACTTAATCCCACGAAGAACACGAAGTTTAAAAATTATCTGCGTTCATCTGTGTTCATCTGTGGTTTAAATCGCATATTATTTGACTCTGTATGCAACGCAAGTGAGAAGTGCTGTAATTCATTATTTTACATTCAAGACAGCTCCACTGGAAAAGGCTGCGAACTCTGGGGCGTACATGCCTTGTAGTGTGGCGGGGCCTACACGGAATTGGCCGGACATATTGGCTCTGACTCGATACTTGAAAGTGTACTCGCCTTGAGGCAGTTGTTCAAAGAAGAAGTTGCTTCCACTGTCTCGTACCTCTTCATACCAATAGATTCCTAAATCCCAGTGATGACCACTTTTCTGGTTTTCTGGCTCGAAGCCTGCGCCTCTTGGATCTCTGAGGTGGACATATTCCATAGGATGCTTGCTTCGAATGCTCAGATGAACTTCGATCTGGTCGCCTACCTCTATTTTGGTGCCTTCTTCCAGAGGAATCAGGATATATTCCTGCCCTTCATGCTTTCTAAGGAAATAGCTGCGGGTTACGGAGAGGAAATCCCCTCTGGCTTCCTGTGGCATCTTTTCTGTGGAGTAGTGCCATGTCATAGAGGCAAACATATACCCAGGCCCATGCTTGGTGACATTGGCCGTTGCCATTTCTTTAGGAACGATATCCTGGGGCTGGATTACGATTTGTTTGTTTGCTCCTGTATAGCTGTCAGGTTCAAAGACCATTTCGTATTGTTTTTGCCCCCAGGCCAGAGAAGCTTTTTCCTCAACTCCCAGAGCACCTTGCTTGCGCAAGGTATACAAGAGAGAATATAGTACTTCCGCCGTTGCTTTCGTGGATTTCCATTGGTTGCATTTTTTATTGAGCAACAGCCAGAGCACAAGTCCATCAATCTGCTCTTTTTGTTCTGGTTTGACTTCTTGTAAGGCTCTCAGGACAAAAGCATGGGATTCGATGTTGTCATTGTACCATAGCCAGCCTCTGTCTTCGGGTGCCCAGAATGTTCCTTGATCTTCTTTGGTGATAGCACTGTCCATGATGCTTTCCAAAACCAGACGTGCATCCTGAGGACGGTCGCTTCTCATTAAAGTAAGAGCAAGATAGGCTTTGATGTAAGGACACATCTTTTTCCAATGCTTAAAGGAATATTCCAGCATTTCTCTGCGCTCTTCTGCTGTAAAGGAACCCTCATAGTATTGCGGATCTTTGTAGCAGGAAAGAACGTAGTTCAGGAATGCAATGAACTCATAGCCATAGTCTTCCTTGTAAAATTTGCCAGAATAGTATTCACGGAAATAGCTTGCGAGATAAACCCAGGCTCTGTTTATCATATCTTTTGGTATTTCTACCTGGAATTCCTGAAGTTTGGCAAAGCCATAGACAAGGTAGAGTGTGATAAAAGGACTGGGAGGCCCGCCTGCCCACCAGGGAAAAGCACCATTGCCAATCTGGGCTTTTCTGAGCTTATCCAGGGCATCGTCTCTCTTGGCATTGGCGATTCTTTCATCCAGCACATTGATGAGCTTATTCATGTCTTTTTCGCCGCCCTGAGCAACCTGCAACCAGGGGGTTTCTTCCAATGTCATCTTACGATTGGCATCTTCCTCGTTCCAGGACTGGTATTGCGTTTCTCGTTTGGAAAATTCCTTGGCCATTTTGGCTATGGCAGGATAATCCTTATAGATAGAAGACACAATACCCGTTGCATAGAGACGGTTGAAAGTCTGTTCTACGCATTCATAAGGATAGTTTGTCAGATAGGGCAATGCCTTGAGAACAGAATAGATCAATTGGGCATCCACTGTCATAACAAGAGACTGATGCACAAGTGTTGGATCGTTCTGTGCCTCTTCCAGATCTTTAAGATACAGTGTCCTTGTCTGATTTTCACGCAGAGTGACAAATTTAGATTGGATCAGATGGATTCTGCCAGGCAATACAGGTAAGGGTCTGAGTTCGCCATCCTGGTATTGACCGCTTTTTGCTACTACTTTAAAGGCATAGGTACCAATGCGGTGAGGAGCTTTCAGCGACCAGGAAAGATTGGCACTTCCTTTGGAATCGGCTTTCCAGCTTTGCTCGAACGTAGTGATTCCAAAATCTTTGCTTCTGTCTTCCTGGGTTTCTGGATCTAATACCACAAGAGTGGTGTTGCCTTGCATTTCTTTTTCACTGGCATTGTTGACGACGACTTTGAGAATAGCTTCATCGCCTTCCCTGAAGAATCTAGGAACATAGGGTCTTACCATGAGGTCTTTTCGTGTGACGACTTCGGTTTGTTTTGTCATGAAGCAAAGGTCTTTGGTAATGGCGTGTACATAGAAGTTCCAGGAAGTGACACTGTCTGGTACCTGAAACTCGATTTTTACCATGCCTTCCTTGTCTGTGACAAGCTGTGGCTGGAAGAAGGCTGTCTCATTGAAGTTGGTTCGCAGGGCCACAGGCTGTTCTTCTTTTTCTGCTTTTTCTGGTGCAGGTTCCTGGGCTATGGTGGACGGTGCAGCATCTAGTTTGGCTTCCAATTGAGGAGCTGCCTTTGCCATCTCTCCATTCTTTTTTTCTTTGCTCATACTCATAGAACGAGGAGCTGGTGGAGCGGATTCTGCGATTCCATCTTCCATCTCTGCAAATTTATCCCTACGATAATAATGCCTTCGTCCCAGGCCTCCAATAGGATACCCATCAAAGGCGATGAATCTGTCCTGTCCCCAGGCAGTATATCCAGGAAGGACTTGCCAGTTATAGTTATATATATGGGAGAAATGCAATAAACTTATGTTAGAACGCAAATAAGGAACTCCGATTTTGCTTCCCAAAAGGCTGGATGGACTGGGATATTGGTGAGGAACGAAGAAATCCAGACTTCTGTCGTACATATAGGCTAAAACTTCGGCAGCAGCAGCTTCCGCTTTCGGGCCTAGAATTTTAACCACCCAGGTTTCTTTCTGACCTGGGAAAAGAAGGTTTCGGAAGCTTTCAAAGCTGATCTGGAGATTTTTGTTGTCCCAGGGAACATAGACATGCTCTGTCAGATTATAGACTCCGTAGTCCATGACACCAAAAATTCTCAGACTCAATCCGCCCCTGTCTTTTTCTGTGATAGGATAGGTGAAAAGCCTGTTTTGAGAATGCTCTATCCACTCACGAGAAACAAGCTTATTGGATTGATAAATTTCAAAGCAATAGTTCTGCTTCTTTTGCCCTGTTCCAAAGAAAATTTCTATATTTTCGCCCACATTCACATGACCTGACCTGGTTAAAAGGAAAAAAGGAAGCATGAGATTGAGTTCTTTTCCAACAACCAGAAATTCTTTGCGGGTTTCATACAGAGTTCCCCAATCGTCCTGTGTCTGGTAGTAGAGGCGGTATGCCCCAGGAGTGAGTTTGTTCAGACGAATGACACTTTTTCCATCCTGGGAATGCTCGGCTATTCCCTCGCTGATTTTGTCATTATCCTTAAAGCAATACAGATATTGTGCCAATGTCTTATCGCTTTCCCAACGGGGTCTGACTTTATCTCCTGGAGTGCTGAATTTTCCCAAAGGAGAGTTTACAGGATACTGGTTGGGAGTCATGACATGCTTTGGCTGAAGGAGACTTACAAGACGATACTGTCCTTTTCCTGCTTTGGGAACCCCACTGAGGTCTTTTCTGGATACCGTAATTTCTACATCATCCTGAGCTACAAAATAATTATAAGGCATCTGGAAATCGGCCTGGATGGCGACAAAGCCAATAGGATAGTGGCTTGAGGCATTTCTGGTTTCTCCGCCTTCGTCTGTTACTTCTACATGGACTTTGAAAGTATAGCTGATGCTTTTGGAAAGAGAAGGATCTGCTTTGGGGATAAAGGGAATGCTGAATGTTCCATCTTTTTCCAGAGAGGCATTGCCTGCTGCGACTTCATAGGTATGGCGATCTCCCTCGGATCTGTAGAACCACCAGTACCACCAGGGATATACAGTTTCTCGCGTGACTCGATAGAATATTTTGCCTGTGGAAACAGCGAGGCCAAAATAGTAGCGTGCTTCGCCTTGTATGCTGATATTTTCGTTGAGTCTCAAGGCTTTTTCGGGTTTTTTCAAGGTGACTTCAAAGGTAGGGCGTTTATATTCTTCCACTCGGACGTAGCCCTGACCATAAGCTCCTCCTACCCTGGCATCCAGACGATATTGCCCTAGTACTCTGCCTTTAGGTATGGTAAATTCCCCTGCTGCGGTTCCATAGTCGTTGGTTTTTATCTTTTGTGTTTCAATGACCTTGTAGTTAGGATCATAGAAGGTAACTTCCCCATCGGCATTTGGCAAAACGTTATGCTCGGATGTCTTGCTATTCCCTTGATAGGCTACAATTTTATAATATAGTTTTTGCAAAGGACGATAGATGCTTCTGTCTGTATAGACAAAGGAGCCTGTTTGAAAATCGTCATCGGAAGAATAGCCAAAATAGAAGGAATTGGCATCAAAAGAAACCTCTTTGCCTTTTCTGGCAACGACGAAGCAGCTTCCTGAATTCCTTTGCTGAGCCAGAAAAACTCGTCCTTCTTTGTCCGTAGCCAGAGTGCGCATGTTGACAGGCCCTTTGTTGTAATCATAACGATAGAGGGTGACATGCACATCCGAAATGGGCTTACCGTTTCTACCATCCACGACAAAAATTTCCCAATCTGAACCTATAGGCTGAGAGATCACAGCCATATCGGTTATGGTCATATAGGTTGCGAGAATTTTATTGGATTGATAAAATCCGATCTTTTTGTCGTAATTTCGGAAATCTTCCATGACGCTGCCAGCGATCATATAAAAACCTTTTTCCTTGATCTTGGGGACCAGGTATGTTTTATGGTTTTTATAATCGCCAGGGTCAGCAAGATTAACATCCCAGGAAATCGAAGGCGCATGGTTGTCCATATATTCTCTTAGATCATCTACATGCACACTTCCCAGATAACGATATGGACGGTTCATCCATTTGTCAAAGGAAACTTTATAAGCTCGCAAATAGAGCTTTTTCATATTTTTGTGTTCTATTTCCAGGGAAGAAGCCCGCAGACGATCTACGCTCATGGCTCTCATCTGGAAGTCTGGCATCTCGATGCTTTTCACAACATAGAAGCATTTTTTTCCGCCCAGGCTGTCAGGATAGAGTTCATAGCCTTCCATAGCGAATTTTCTAGCCTGGATAAGCTCTCCGTCCCTTTGCCATAAGGAAGCGTACTCTGCCTGTCCTGCTGCCCACCAGGGATAGTCCCTGAACTGTTTTAAAAGCTCGGCAAAAGAGTCTCTCAAAAAGGCTCTTTGTTCTTTTTTATCGAAAATAGATGCCAGCTTTTGTACGCGAATGATCTGGGATTCCAGGGCAGACTCAGGGCGTTTGTTTTCCATGTTCCAGCGATAGAGATCATCGAGAAGTGGTATCATCCTAAGAACAGGATGCAGAGAAAGCTTGCCTAACTCTTCATCCTGGATAGGTTTCCTGGTCTCTGGGGCTTTTGCCATCTCTTCAAAAGGGATCTGGTATTTTTCTTTGAGTTCATAAGGCCTCCATGTACTCGTGTTTGCCAGGAAGCTGACCCATTGGTGTACCAGAAAATCCCTCAGGGTAGATGCAATTTCTTTAGGATAGGAATTTCTCTGTAAATATTCGGGATAGTCATGGACGGAAAGTTTGCCTAGCTCTTCTCTATATTGGTAGGCTTGCACATACTGGCGGTTCATTTCTTCAAAAATATCGAATGCCGTCCATTTTTTGAGGTCTACTCCTTTTTGAGAGGAAACCTTTTCCCTCTTGTTGATTTCCCAGGAATAGTTGTAATAGTAGTCCATCAAAGTAGTAGCATAGAACAAATGGACAAGTGCTTTCTGGGTAGAAGCAGTAGGCCATTTTTCTTCCATCATGAACCTCACTGCCTGTTCATAGCTATGCAGACCTCTTTTCAAAGCAACGACCCGAAGCAATGCCTTGAACCATTCTTGCTGGTTTTGCTCCTGGCTTGCTCTCTGGTATATCTTTTCTGCTTCTTTCAAAGCCTCTGCATATTTTTGTTCTCCCTCCAACCTTTTTACCTCCTCCCATAGCTTACTAAAATCTTGAGCATGGCAGGAAAAGATGCAAAAGAAAAGTGCTAAAAAACATACGAAAATTTTCATTCTTTTGAACTCCTGAGTAAATAAATAAAATTCCTACAAAATACATTTTGTCTATTCTGACGTTTTCTGTGGACAAAGTCTTGTTTATAAACTGCCTATAGATAGCAAAGCCTGCTCTTGGTAAGTTTTTCCTGTGCCAGATGAGCAGTGCTATGATAATAGCATCTGCTCCAGCAGGCGGTATTCAGCCTTCTATCCATTTTATGGACTATACATACCACAGATTCTCTTAGAACCAGCATTTTGTTTCTTAGATAGTTTTATGAAAAGAAAGTTCCCAAAATTTATTTTTATCTTCTTGCAATCAAGACCATATATTTTTGTTGTATGTTTTGTAGAATTTGATAAAATAAAGAAAACTATGAATCGTGCTTTGCAAACGGAAAATTTTTGAATTCGCTTAAAGGTATGAGAGGATGATGAAACGGGTTTTACTTGTCAATGACAATTGGGATCTATTGGATATTGTTGCAGAGGCTTTGCTCATGAAAAGCTATCAGGTGATTATCTGCAATAAATCAGAAAGAGCCTTGGAAAAAATAAAAAAGCACAGTCCTGATCTTATTATTTCTAAGATTGAAATGGATGGTATGAGTGGTAAAGAGTTGGTGGAGCATTTAAAAAATCACAAAGAAAATATTCCTGTCATTTTTCTCACATCTCGTTCCTTATCCAAATACCAAAAAGAATTTAAAAATACAGAAAACGTAAAAGTCTTGATGGAGAAAAAGGGAGATTTCAAACATCTTTTGGAAGAAGTAGATAAAATATTGCCTCCCATAATCTTTAGCGAAAAATTTCTGAGTGGCGACTATAAATCTGCTTTGGGAAAATCGCTAGGCAATGCCATACTCAAGGAAATCATAGGGATAGGAGGCACAGGGATTGTATATCTGGGAACACATCAAGTCTTGAATATTTCCGTTGCAGTAAAAGTCTTGTCACCCAGTGTTTACAATGAACCATCTACTATCCTTCGTTTTTTAAGAGAAGCGCAGGTTCTTGCTTCTATAGACCATCCCAATATTATCCAGATCCTGGATGCCAACAAACAGGAAGGTATTTATTTCCTGATAATGCAGTATCTTCATGGAAGGTCTTTAATGGATCTTTTGAAACAAGAAGAAAAATTGCATTATGGCAAAGCAGGCAATATTATTCTGAAAGTGGCAAGAGGCCTTGCTGCTGCCCATAAAAAAATGATCCTGCACCGAGATGTCAAACCATCCAACATTCTTATTTCCGAAGATGGAGATATTGTCAAGATCATTGATTTTGGACTGGCAAGAAGAGTAAAAAAAGAAGATGAAATAACAAAAGATGGAGTTGTGATGGGAACACCTGGCTATATTTCTCCTGAGCAATGCCTGAACCAAAGTCTGGATGAAACTTCAGATATATATAGTCTTGGAGCAACTTTTTACCGAGCCATTACAGGAAAAGAGCCTTTCGATGGATCCAGCCTTACCAAATTGTTTGCTCAATTGAAAGGCAATTTTGTTATGCCTCATGTGCTGGAGCCAACCATCCCTCTAAAAATCTCAGAAATTATATGCAAAATGTTGGCTAAAAATAGACATGAACGCTATCAAAATATGGAAAATGTGATAGAGGATTTAGAGAACGTATTATGAGAAGGAATATAAAACTTACTATCGAATATGATGGGACGAACTATCACGGATGGCAGGAGCAGGATAAACTTCAAACCATCCAGGCATGCCTGGAGCAGGCGATCTATGATCTATGCAAGGAAAAGGTGGTTGTGTATGGAGCAGGCAGGACAGATGCTGGCGTTCATGCTAAAGCTCAGGTCGCTAACTTTCATACAGAAAGCAAGATTCCTGACTATGCCTTTGCAAAAGCACTCAATACTTTGCTCCCCGAAGATATTGTCATAAAGCATTCCCAGGAAGTACCAGAAAGCTTTCACTCCCAATTTGCTGCTAAACGCAAAGCCTACAGCTATAATATTATCAATAGAAAAATGCGCCCTGCACTGAACAGGCGTTTTTTTCATTGGGTATGGGCCTTATTGGACGTAGAAAAAATGCAGGAAGGGGCAGGCTATCTTTTAGGCGAACACGATTTTTCTGCGTTTGAAGCAGCCAACTCTCCCCGTAAATCCAATGTAAGGACAATCCATTCTATCCAGGTAAGCCGAAAAGACGATTATATAAAAATTCAAGTGGAAGCCGATGGTTTCTTGTATCACATGGTACGTAATATCGCAGGAACGCTTATTGAAGTAGGGAAGCATAAATATCCTCCTGAATGCGTCAAGTATATCCTGGAATCCAAAAACCGCAAGTTTGCAGCAAGTACAGCACCCGCCCGCGGTTTGTTTCTGGAATACATTATATACGACGACGAACCTGTATGCTAAAAATCGAAAACCTAAACTACCAGCACCACGGAATACCGATACTCAGCAAGATCCAGCTCGCATTTCAGAAAGGCCTTTTGCACGCTATCATAGGGCCTAATGGCGCGGGGAAATCCACGCTTCTTAAAAATATATGCCGACTCTGGAAGCCTACATCTGGCAAAATTTTCCTGGATTCCTGGGATGTCTCTAAAATGGCCCGCAAACAGCTCAGCCAGAAGATTTCTTTTGTACCCCAGGATGCCAGTATTGCTTTTCCTGTGACAGTAGAAGAAATGGTACTCATGGGACGCAATCCGCATATCTCCCGATTCCATAGCTTTAGCCAGAAAGACTACCAGATCGTTCAGGAATGTATGGAAGAAGTGCAAATCGAATCCCTTGCCCAACGTTCTGTCCAGGAACTCTCTTGTGGAGAAAAACAAAGAGTCTGGATCGCCTGCGCTCTTGCCACCCAATCGACATGGATACTTCTGGATGAACCAACCTCTTCCCTGGATGTAGAGCATAAGCTCAAAATTTTTTCCATGCTAAAAAAATTCCAGGAAAAAGGCTTGAGTGTTTTGCTATCTATACATGAATTGCACTATGCTTATCTTTTTTTTGACACTATAACCATCTTAAACCAGGGGTGTGTATATGCTTCTGGGCCAACCAGAGAAGTCATGACATACGAGACTTTGCAAAAAATTTTTCATGTGCAAACCTCTTTTTTGAAACAAAAGGAAAAAACCTATCTTCACTTTTCTCTCTGATCCTGGGATCGTAGCTTGCAGGCATGATAACAATAAAGACATACGTGTTAAGCAATAATTGCTTACTTTGCAATGATTTGTAGCCGCAGGGTTGCGCCGAAAATGGCTATCTATTCGAAAAAGACGACCTTCAGCGCAATCCCTGCGTCTTTTGCCAATAG
>CALKWO010000281.1 GCA_938003875.1 uncultured bacterium | reverse complement strand
CGATAAGATTACAGCTTACGCACGGGAAAGATTGCCTCCGAAGGAGGCTAATTCAAAGGAAATTCTATCAAAAAAAATTTCCCTTTGTCAATGCACAAATCCCAAAGATAAACTGTTTATTTCGCTTCCAGGCAAAGCAAAATAAAGAATACAAGCAGTATACTGAGCATATTGTATATATTGGCTTTGGTAAGAAAGCCAATGGTAGAGAGGGCGTTTTCTTTTTCTCGTGTTCCAAAGAAAAAGCTAATACAGCTTATGACTACACCGCAAAGAATGGTTTTTGTCGCAAAAAGGGAAAATCCATTAAAAAAAGGGAAAGATCCGACTTGTTGCCAGAAGGCACTATGCCATGTATGGTAAGTACACAAAGGATTGACCGCCAGGGATACCATCAAAGAGCCTGCACTGGATGCCAGAAATGAAAGATAAGACAACAAAAAGCATCCAACTACAAAGCTAATAATAATTTGAGGGAAGAAAAAAATAGAAGGGTTTATGCCAAAATTTTTCATGGCTTCCCATTGCTTATTACGGGAATCCTTCATGCCAGAGAGATAAGCAGTAATTGCCGTTCCTGAGCGAGCTGCGATTAAAATACAACTGATAAGAGGAATCAAGGCACGGAACATGACAAGACCAAGCCCTGTAAGCATTTCTCTAAAAAACATAGGCATCATGAAATTTTTGATGTCGACTTCACTGCCTGATTCCAAATGGACCTGACCAAAATTCGTATTCAGACTAAAATAGGTGACAACGATTCCCAGAAATAACCCCGCAAGAAGATTATAAGGGATAGACCAGGTTACTGTTTTGTTGAATAGAATAGAAAAAAAATGCCAAAACCAAAAAATCCGTTTTGTGAAGAGCATCTTTTTGATTTGTTTCAGATTGCTGAATAAATGAACAAAAAGATTTTTCCAGGCAAGATCTGCTGCTTTATTGGTATGTTCAATCGCCTGAACTTTGGAAATTTCTTCTACCCTGACTTCTTTTTTAGCAAGCAGCTTTTGTCCAATATCCTGAATTACTAAGGGGAGTTCTGGGGAATCTTTCGAGGAAATTGCTATATTTTCCAACCCCCTCTGTCGATTGATGAACCATATTCGATCTGCGATTTTAGGCATTTCCTGATAGTCATGAGTTATGATCAGCATCAGTAAAGTTCTTTCGTAGGAGTGTACTTCCTGAATCAGCCGAATGGCCTCTTGAACAGAAGATGGGTCAAGGGCAGAGGTAGGCTCATCAAGAATCATAATGCCTGGAGAAAAAGCCAGTAGCCTGGCTAGGGCGACACGCTGCCTTTGGCCTCCTGATAGTTTTCCAACATATTGCTCTGAAAAATCCGCAATTTCCAATCTTTGCATTACTTGACGACACCATTGTTCTTTCTGCTTTTGTGTCCGATTGGGAGAGCAGGAATGGTCATAGCCAAACTCTATATTCTCTCTGACTGTCAGATCTTCAAACAAACCCAATGCCTGAAACATAATTCCTATCTTGCCTTCCAGCTCATCAGGATACTTGTCTTGCAATATTTCGATTCCTGAACTTTGTGGGTCAAACTGTAAACAAAACCGCGCTTTGTCTCTATCTATCAAAACTTCAGGGTTTTCCAGAGTGATAAACCCAAGCAAAATACTGCTCAAAAGGGATTTTCCGCTTCCGCTCGGCCCTAGAAGAAGGACTATTTCCTGAGAATGGGCTACAGCCGAAACATTATCCAACAAAGACAGTATCCGAACTGTGTCAGATTTATTTTGTAGCAATCGAATGCTTAGATCTTCTATAGAGAGGATTTCCATAAATATCCATTCCTATACTGTAAGTTTTATTCTGGCAATGAACGACAAAATAAATATAGCCCGATATTGATAAAACAAGCTACAAATCTTGATTACAAAGCATATCAGAAGGGACAAAAGATCACAAGAAAAAAATTTTACGTTCTTTGTAGCCTCAAGTCTAGCGTTGTTTTTTCTGCTTTTTTTCCCAGTTCATAATTTCTTGCTGTATTCTTTCATAATCTGGATGGCGATATCCTGGTAGCAAGGTGCTTAGTGCATTTTTAGTCGCTTCCTGGGCTAGAGTAAAATATTGTGTAGTGGTCGCTGTAATCGCTGCATTGATAGTGCTTGTAATTATACTGGCAAGTATATTGTCAGAAACATGTCCATGCGAACTACGGTGGCATTCCCCCCGATTTTGCCATAAAAGATTGCCTGTCTTTGTGCTGACAAGGCGATAGTTAGCAATAACGCGTACATCGCTAGCTAAAACGGCATAGAGGGTGTCCCAGGATTCTACATCCAGATACAAGGCTGCGTCTGCTGCAAAATAATCACATAGTCTGGCAGGAGAAATTTGCAATGCCATGCCTTCATCAATGCCTTCTTGCCGGAATATAGCCATTGTCGCTTCCACGGGAAAGACATAATAGCCAAGATCAACCAGAGGTTTGACCAGGGTGGCCGTTAAAAAACGTCCTGATTCTACTGCGCTTGTGAGATTGCGCGGAGGCATGATAATAATGGTACGTGGAGCAACAGAATAATAGAGGGATTCTCTTGCCCAATTATAACCGTTGCAGCCTGAAAAGAAAAAAATTATGAACAACACATAAACATAGCTCAGGCATGCTTTGTATTTAAGGCACTGCTTGATTTTGCAGGACATTTTTTTCTCCTTTTATCATTCTGCCTAGTATTTTCACAAACACTATGGACTCAGGGTAGTACTGCATTTCTTTTTCCAGATAAGCATAGGCCTGATCCATTCGTTGTACCCTGGCAAGATAAAAACTATATTCGGCGCAAAGTCCAGGGCGAGGCTTTTCGCCTCTGGACTCTGCCTGAGAGATGATTTTGTCTAAAAGAGAGGCATGGCTTTCTCTGGCTTCTGGAGAATCTTCCTGCATAGAGTGATAGAGAGATTCGCTATAGCGTTCCCAACCCCCAGCACATCCTTTCCCCAAAAGAATGCAGGAAACAATGGCAAAAAGCAGGCAATATTCTTTCATGGCAGCCTGATCTCCTGCGTTTGCCCATCGCTGAAAAACAGACGGCGATTCGTTATGATTTCACCATTTTGGTATACTTCTATCCGATACGTTCCAGGAGCGATAGGGTATCTGTATTCAGACTGAATCTTGATATTGTCATAGATCCTATCATCTTCATGGTAGACATTAAAAGAAGCGTCTTGTATAGATCCCTGAAAAAGTAGATAAGAAAGTGCATCCTTCTGGATGACTTCATTTCTTTGTGAAAAACAACCGCCAAGTAGAACGATAGCGAGAAAAGTCAGTATTTTCATTCCTTTTCCTCCTTTACAATATAGTTTCCTATATCCTCACGAGACAATGCTCCAGAAAAGACTAAGCATCGCGCCCCTTCATTTGCAGGAGTCTCTCCAAAAACAGAAACCACTTCTATGGACGCAATTTTATTTCCTGGCATCTCCAGAGGCATACCTGTCTGTGGATTATGTACAACACTCCCTTTTTTCCAGATAGACAGCTTGTGTCCTTTTTTCAAGCCCTGGAATTTTCCTCCCCCTATAATTACATAGGTTTGCGAATCATCTGTCTCCATCGACAGGACATAGGAATGCCAGGGTTGGTCTAGCAAATTTTCTACCAAATTGCTGACAACTTTAGAAATAGCAGCAGAGATGGCCTTATCGTTCAATGTAGAATCATAGTCTGCCTGGGTGCCTACTCCAAACACTGTTCCTACCTCCACCTCTGCTTCTCCTGCGCCTTCTGTTGCAAAGATGACCTGGGATGTTCTTGCATTCACCAGGCGGATATTCACACGGGCGTGGGCCCTTTGCATTTTTGTACGGCTGAAAACTCCTGTTTTTCCAGTAGTTTCCCTCCCAAATTCAGTGACAGAGCCAATGATAAGGTAATCGGCAGGAAGCCCCAATGATCCTATCTGTCCTTTATCCAATGCTTGCAGAATGTTCTGGGTATCGTGGCGTTCAAAAAGCAAGAATTGCTGGGATTCTCCCAATTTTGTATAAAGAATATCAGATGCCTGCTTTTCTAAGAGATTGTTTCCATTGAGCAAAACGCTTTTTCCATAGGTAGTTTCATTGCTGAATCTTGCAATGACAACCTTACGCTTGAGAAGATACTCTGAATTTTTCTGATTTTGCAATGTCGGGCTGATAACAGCAGCTCTTTTTTCCTGTGCTATTTCTGGCTGTGAAACAGTAGCACAGGAAATAAAACTGAAAATTACTACAAAAATTATCCACACTGTGGGAAATTTTTTAAAATAAAAGCCTATCATCTTTTTCTCCTTTTATTCTGAGGATGTGTTATGCAAATTTTTCACACAAACGTCAAATTTCAGCTTTGACAAAAAACAGTTGGCATTGTAATTGTAGTCTAAAATGAAATTTTTGTCCAGAGTTTTTAGAAAAAGCATTGTATGCCTTATCCTATATGGTAAAACTGTAGCTATAAATTTCATCCCCAAAAAGCGGAAAGCCAGGCTCAACAGGTATTGTATTTTTAGAATATAAATTTCAAAAAAAAAAATCTCTTGACAATTCATTCTCTTAAGTTATTATAAAGTAATAAGAAAAAGCAAAAAAAAAAATAGTAAAAAAAAATATTTTTTACTTGCATTTCTAATTTTTAATTATATAATATGCTCATTCCAAATAAAAATCTCTCTTGAGATTTTTTAGCGGATGTCTTTGACAAAATAAAACAAGCACATAAACCTGACGATTATTAAAATATTTTATTCTAAGATATTTTTTGGAATAAAACATTTTGCTAACGTAGCTCAATGGCAGAGCAGCTGATTTGTAATCAGCAGGTTGTGGGTTCAACTCCCACTGTTAGCTTGTACTCATGGAGAGATACCTAAGCGGTCAAAGGGGATGGACTGTAAATCCATTGGCAACGCCTTCGAAGGTTCGAATCCTTCTCTCTCCACCAATCTTGCGGGTGTAGCTCAATGGTAGAGCCCTAGCCTTCCAAGCTAGTTGTGTGGGTTCGATCCCCATCACCCGCTTTTGTTTTGTCTGCTGCAGTAGCTCAGTGGTAGAGCACCTCCTTGGTAAGGAGGGGGTCATGGGTTCAACCCCCATCCGCAGCTCCAATATTTTATCTTCTTCATAATGCTAATTATCATTTCATAAAAAAATCTTAAAAAGTTTAAAGCTGAAGTAAACTAGTTAAAGCTCTCATTTTTTTGAGATTATGACTTTTTAAGTTGTTATGAAAATTTTAATCTATTTAAAATTTTTGAACTTCTTTAAAAAGAGCCTTTTTAACTGATGGCTCATACAATGCTGATGGGAGTTGGCGTACAACCAATACCAAAGCTGAATAGATTTACGTTGCATCCTGAATTTATCGCTTGAATTTCCATAGGTTTAAGCCAACGATAATTATCTTAACAATAGCCCTCTAGCTGATTTCTAACATCAAAGAGTCATTCCGATTACTTCATCCAAAAAATACCATACTAGCCATTATACGAAGAAATAACTAAAAGAGGAAAATGAGATAAGAATTTACCCTTCCTAAATTCAGGATAATTGTAACAGCAACTACCGGAAGAGTTTTTATCACAGGAATTGTGTAGTTACGCTGATAGCCAATTTTTTAGGAGTATCCAGATGGCTAAGGAAAAGTTTGAAAGAAATAAACCCCACGTCAACGTAGGAACCATTGGGCACATTGACCATGGAAAAACCACGTTGACATCAGCAATCACCAAAACACTTGCTGATAGAGGGTTGGCAAAAGCAATGGATTTCGATCAGATTGACAAGGCACCAGAAGAAAAAGCTCGTGGAATAACGATCCAGGTATGCCATGTTGAATATGAAACAGACAAAAGACACTATGCTCACGTTGATTGCCCAGGACATGCCGATTATATCAAAAACATGATCACTGGTGCAGCTCAGATGGATGGTGCTATATTGGTAGTATCTGCTCCCGATGGTCCCATGCCTCAAACCCGTGAACATATTTTGCTGGCAAGACAGGTAAACGTTCCTTTCATCGTAGTCGCTTTGAATAAATCCGATTTACTGGACAATGAACCTGATTTGCTCGAAATCGTGGAAATGGAATTGAGAGAGCTTTTGACAAAATATGGCTTCCCTGGCGACGACATCCCTATCGTTCGTTGCTCTGGCTTAAAGGCAATGGAAGGCGATGCTAAGTGGAAAGAATCTATCATGAATCTGATGAATGCAGTAGATAGCTACATTCCCACTCCTGTAAGAGCAACCGATAAACCCTTCTTGATGCCAATAGAAGACGTATTCTCCATCAAAGGCCGTGGAACAGTTGGTACTGGACGTGTAGAACGCGGTATCATCAGAGTCAACGACCCTGTTGAAGTCGTTGGTATCAAAGACACCAAAAAGAGCGTTTGCACTGGTGTTGAAATGTTCCGTAAGCTACTTGATGAAGGTATGGCCGGTGACAATATCGGTGTTCTGCTTCGTGGTGTCGAAAAAGATGAGTTGGAAAGAGGACAGGTTTTAGCAAAACCAGGTTCTATCAATCCCCATACCCATTTCAAAGCAACAGTTTATGTTTTAGGTAAAGAGGAAGGTGGACGACACAAACCCTTCTTTAATGGATATCGTCCTCAGTTCTATTTCAGAACCACAGACGTTACTGGAACAGTAAAAGTCATTGGTGCTGAAATGGTCATGCCCGGCGATAATGTTCAATTAGAGATTGAACTGATTACTCCCATCGCAATGGAAAAAGAATTAAGATTCGCCATTCGCGAAGGCGGTAAAACAGTAGGTGCTGGTGTTGTCACTGAAATGTTGGAGTAATCCATGGCAAAAAAAGGTTCTCGTGAGTATTTAACTCTTGAATGTACTGAGTGTAAAAACAGAAACTACCGTACCAGTAAGCAAATGAAACCTCGGACTGCCAAAAAACAGGATCAAGTAGAAAAACTTTCTCTTAAAAAATTCTGTAAAGTCTGTCGCTTGCATACAGTGCACCGCGAAAGAAAAAAATAGCGTAATGTAGCCCACTTGCTAGTTGAATATGGACGAGGCAGGTAATAGCTTATCAAGAAAGTCCCAGTTTAGGGAACTATATTCATCCTATAGCCAGTTCAAAAAACAAAAACTAGCAAGTTGGGTATATAATAATTCAAACGCTGCATAACTGGATAGGGTAGTTCAAAAAATTGCTTTTCTTGAAAAAGGAGATTTTTTCGATTTCTTCATTCTTCTGAATATATCTTTTAGAAGAAAGCAATTTTTTAGCTATGTTCAGTATGCAGCGTTTGTTGCTTTAGTAATGGACAAAAGATAGCCTAGACTAACTTTTGATTTTATTCGGAAAGGCAGACTCTGGGAATGTTTTTAAACTCATATAAAGCAAAACAAGGCAAAATAGTCCGATGGGGAACGTTTATAGCTTCTGCTTTGTTAGCTATATTCGCAATGTATCGTGTTTTTTATAGCTTCCCCTATATCAATGTCGTTGCAGACGAGAGAACAGAATTCTGGGCATGGGTTTATAAAAGCCTTTACAGCTTAACCATCCCAGGAATCGATATTACAATTACAGTGTCGCCAAGGCTGCTTTTTACCTTAGTCTTAGGCACTGTTTTGTTGCTAGCATTAGCCTATGTCTGTTTTCGCAAAGAGCGCACTTCTGATTTTTTGATTGATACAGAAAGTGAAATGCGAAAAGTAGCATGGCCTACATTCAGAGAAGTTATTGATTCTTCCTTGGTAGTGATTATTGTTATAGTTGCTTTAGGGATTTATCTCTTTGTCGTAGATATTGGCTTAAGTAAGTTATTCAATTTCTTATTATTTTAAACTCAGGGACAACTACATTATGACTCTCCCAGAGCGGGATGAAAAAAATATAGAAAAATCTTCTATTCAGGCTACAGAAGAAATTTCAAAAGAAAATCTATCTGAAACAGAAGAAATTTCTCAAAAAATTTCCCTTCAGGAACCTTCTTCCTTAACTGCCAGAGACATTCCTTCTGCAGATTCTTCTTCCAAAGAAAAAAAAGAAGAAAAATTGCAATGGTACGTAGTCAGAGTGCAGAGCGGAAAAGAGGATAAAGTCAAAGCTACTCTGGAAAATAGAGTAATCGCTTTGGGAATGCAAGACAAAATCCAACAGATTGTAGTGCCAACAGAGTTAATTTCAGAAATAAGAAAAGGATCAAAGCGAGTTGTAGAAAGAAAACTCTATCCTGGTTACATAATGGTCTATATGATAAAAAATCAAGAAACCCATTATATGCTAAAATCTACACCAGGAATAGGTGAATTTGCTGGAATGATGTCAGAGCAAGAAGTAGAACAGATGCTCGCTTCTTGCGGACACACAAAAGATAAGCCAAAACCCAAAGTGTCCTTTTATAAGGGTCAAAGCATCAAAATCAAAGAAGGTGCTTTTGAAAATTATAGAGGTATTGTAGACGAAATCAATGACCAAAAGGGAATTGTAAAAGTAAGAATCAAAATATTTGGAAGATTTACCCAGATCGAGCTGGGATACTGGCAGGTAGAAAGTGTAGAAGAAGGGGAAGTCTGTACAGATATGTAAAAATTTGTGCAGTACGGATCTTTTTTAAGAAATACGTTTTACCAAAATGAGAAAAGAAGCAAGAAATTTTTCTTGCTAGGAAGCTCATTTCAAAAAGCCTGACCTGTTATTTTTTTAAGAGGAATTTATGGCTAAATCAGTTGTTGCAAAAGTGAAACTATTAGTGGTTGGTGGCCAGGCATCTGCTGCTCCGCCTGTAGGTCCAGCACTAGGTCAACATCAAGTTAATATTGGTGATTTTATAAGAAGATTCAATGAGGCGACTCAGGATCTAAAGGGAGTAAAAGTTGGAGTCCTATTGACGATTTACAATGATAAATCGTATGAGATGATCGTAAAAGGACCCCCAGTTTCTGTACTTCTAAAACAAGCTGCTGGCGTTGCAAAAGGATCTGGAGTACCTAATCGTGAAAAAGTTGGTAAGGTAACCAAATCTCAAGTTCGTGAAATTGTTCAGAAAAAAATGAAATTTTTGAATGCACGAGATGAAGAACACGCTATGAGGATAGTAGAGGGCACCGCAAGAAACATGGGCATTGAAATTGTTTCTTAGTGAGATTGCAAATTCTTTTCAACATAGAAGTTCTTGAAAAAAATCGAGTTTATAAAGTTTAAGAGGTAAAACATGAGTGACACGACAGAAAAGAACGAGAAGATTGAGCAGAAGTCACACAAAAGAAGACGCCCTGGTCCTCCAAATCGTAGATTGCCTTCAAAACGTCATCGTGAAAATAAAAGCAAAGTAGATAAGTTAAAACGATATCCTTTGGATGAAGCGGTCAATCTTTTAAAGTCAATGAAAAATGCGAAGATGGACGAAACAGTCAATATCGTGATGAAACTAGGTATTGACCCAAGAAAATCCGAGCAAATGGTAAGAGGTTCTGTTTCGCTGCCCAAGGGAATTGGTAAACAATTAAAAGTTATTGCTTTTGCAGAAGGCGATCTTGCAGAAGAAGCCAAAAAAGCAGGGGCAGATTTGGTTGGAGCAGGTGATCTAGTTGATAAAATATTAAATGAAAACTGGATGGATTTTGATGTTGCCATTGCTCACCCTAACATGATGCGGTTTGTAGGTAAACTAGGTAAGGTATTAGGTCCTAAAGGCAAAATGCCTTCTCCTAAATCTGGTACAGTTACACCTGACGTTGTAAAAGCTGTGACCGAATTTAAAGCAGGAAAAGTAGAGTATAGAGCTGATAGCAATGGAAATGTTCATGCACCCGTTGGTAAAAAAAGTTTTCCTCCAGAAAACCTGATTACTAACATTGACACCTTTATCGAACATATCAAACAAGTAAAGCCTCCAACAGCAAAAGGTACCTACATTCAAAAAGTGGTCATCTCTTCAACTATGGGACCTGGTGTTCCCATTGAATTGAAACGTTAGGTGAGAAGGAGATTAACATGTCTAAACTGCTCAGGAAGTTGATGGCCAAAGAATTAAGTAAAACTTTAAGTAATATAGATTGTTTTATACTTTTTGCTTGCGATAAAATCAATGCGGAGCAGAGCCATCAATTTAGAGTGAAACTGAGAGAAAATAAAATTTCTGTCAAGATTTTAAGAAATAAATTGGCCCGAATTGCGATTGAGCAATGCTATAGTAAAAATTTAAAAAATTTATTAAAAGGGCCTGTTGGCATGATTTATGGAGGCGAATCGCCAGTAGATCTTGCAAAAGTAATGACAGAATGGGCAAAGAAAAATAAAGTTACCCAAATCAAGGGTGGTTATCTTTCTGGCCAGGTTCTCACAATAAAAGATATTGACGAACTTTCTAAAGTTCCTCCCAGACCTGTTGTTCTTTCTCAACTGGCAGGTTCTTTTGTTGGTTCTATTCAGCAAGTCGCTACTATTTTCAGTTCTGCGATTCAAAATGTCAGCAATGCGTTTGGCAGCTTGACAGAAAAAATGGAAAAACAATAAAAATTTTTTTATAGAAATTTTTATAAAAAGTTTTATACTATCCACTATAAATTTTTATCCGTGGCAAGTGTAAAAAATGTAAATAAAGTATAATTTTCAATGGGTAAAATCCCTATAGGTTAAATTTTTTGAGATGGGAGAGCATATGAGCGACAATGTTGTAAAGCTCTTGGAAGAAGTAAAAAAATTATCAGTTGAAGATAAAAATAGCCTTTTAATTGAAGTATTCAAAGGTTATAACCTTCTTGAGATCAAACAATTCAAAGATTTATTCTGTGAGACTTTTGGTGTATCTGCCGCTGCACCCATGATGGCTGGTCCTATGGTTGTTGCTGCTGCTAATGAACCCAAAGAAGCTGCTGAACCTACAGAATTCAACGTAGTCATTACAGCAGTAGGCGATAAGAAAATCCAACTGATCAAAGTCGTAAGAGAAATTACTGGTTTAGGGCTGAAAGAAGCTAAAGACTTAGTAGACGCAGCTCCCAAGCCAGTCAAAGAAAAAGTCTCTAAAGACGATGCAGATAAAATCAAAAAACAATTAGAAGAAGCCGGCGCAACAATCGAGATCAAAGGCCTCTAATTGATTTATTCCCCAAAAACCTCGGCTGTTCCAAGTTTTGTAAATTTTATTCTTTTTTTAAGAAAAAAAGAATAAAATTTAAACTGGAAATTATGGCCGTGGTTCTTTTTTTGGGTAGGTGGTATTTTTAGGCTTCTAGTCAAATTCCCAATAAAAATACCAGGGGCGTTGCCCCAACGCTGTTAAGATAAGATTGTAGCCGCAGGGTTGCGCCGAAAAAGTCAT
>CALKWO010000280.1 GCA_938003875.1 uncultured bacterium | reverse complement strand
TTTCTCTCAATTTTAGGGTTTGGCGGTATAAAGGCTCGGCTTTCTCGTACCTTCCTTGACTATCATAAAGCCCTGCCAGATTGTTCATGGAAGTGAGAGTATCAGGGTGGTTTTCCCCCAGGATTTTTTCTCTCAATTTTAGGGTTTGGCGGTATAAAGGCTCGGCTTTCTCGTACCTTCCCTGACTATCATACAGAAATGCCAGGTTGTTCATGGAAGTGAGAGTATCAGGGTGGTTTTTCCCCAGGATTTTTTCACTCAATTCCAGGGTTTGGAGGAATAAAGGCTCGGCTTTCTCGTACCTTCCCTGACTATCATACAGAAATGCCAGATTGTTCATGGAAGTGAGAGCAGAAGGGTGATTTTTCCCCAGGATTTTTTCACTCAATTCCAGTGTTTGGCAGTATAAAGGCTCGGCTTTCTCGTAACTTCCCTGACTATAATACAACGCTGCCAGATTGTTCATGGAAGTGAGAGTATGCGGGTGATTTTTCCCCAGGATTTTTTCCCTCAATTCTAGTGTTTGAAGGAATAAAGGCTCGGCTTTCTCGTGTCTTCCCTGACTATTATACAGAAATGCCAGATTGTTCATGTAAGTCAAAGTATCTGGATGCTCTATCCCCATCTGTATTTTGGCTATTTGAAAGATTTTTTCTGCTATAGGCAAAGCTTCCTGGTGTTTACCCTGAGAGTATAAACGCTCCACAAGATTGTTGTATATTTGGACTTCACCCACCACCTTGGGATCTATCGTTTGCGGGGACTGTGAGAAGACTGTGTATGAAAAAAGTAAAAAAAGGATTACTAAGCGGAGTATAGACATACTTTTTTCCCTCCTGTTTTTTTTAGCCAAACATTCGCATAGCAGTAAGTATGCGCTCTATTAGCTACAACTATCGAGCTATGTTCATCACCACAAGCAAAGCGATTGCCTATTCATGCTGGAAAGAAACGATCTTTAGGTCTGCGGGAGGACGAGAGCGGGAAGTTTCTTCATAGGGTAGTACGCCACGATCCTGTTTTTGAGCATAGTAGCTCCAGTTTTTAGAATCAGAGAGCCATTTTTTCAAATTCTCGCAATCCAGAGGATTTGGGCTAGAAAAATAGCACAAGGACTCTTGCCCATTGCTGTTATCGAAGACAAAACCATCTTCCTGGCATGGAATTACCAAAGAGGAATTGGCGGTGAGCTTGTCTGTTTTTTGTCCGTCAAGAGGGTAAAGGGTACTGATTTGTCTGGCAGAATCGCACAGGAAAATAGCCAGATGTGTATCTCTATAAATTTTTATATGCAGTTGCAGCCTATCTCCATAAGTTACCACATCAAGATGGTCCATTTTTTGAAAAGAAGGGTCGTTTTTCTTTTTAATATAAGGTTTTATGGAAAATGGGTTGTCTGTAATTTTCACCCGCGCCAGTAAACGAGAGACCTGTCCCTGTGGACGCATGTCCAGGAAGTAAAATTGCTGTTCCATCATATCTTCAGAAGGACTGTGAAAAGGAAGTACCCCATAGGTTTCTGCACTCAGATTCTCACGAACCTTTTCTATTTGAGCGTGCGACAATTTTTGCGTGGATAGTGCTAAAAACCAATATTCATCGGAGATTACTGACTTTAAAGAAAGATGTATCTCGTTTTTCTGGTATTGCGGTCGGGTAAAATATTGCTCCATGGGCTGCACTTTTTTATCCTTCATCCCAAACAAAGAAGAGTAGCGAAAGCAATAGCAATAGTGAAGAGCAGGAACAATGAGCTGGATCGTATTCTTCGAAGATAATAAAACAGGTTCTTTGGCCTTTAAGATTTTGCCTTCAAAAGAAATTTGAGGAATAAGGATTTCTTCTGTTTGTAGAAAGAGCAGAAAAATTCCTCCTGCAAGAACTGCTAGAAATACAGCACCGAATAGCCAATGCCTGTACATGCCTGCTGGTTCTTTTTTTCGTTCGGTTCTCGATGTAATCCTGCCTGTTCGACGGCGATTCTGTTTTGCCGCTGCATTCTCGGCTGAAGGTTGCTCGTCTTTTTTCTGGGCAAAATTTTGTAAATCCTGGACAAACTTTTCGGCACTCTGGTAGCGATGATTTTTATCTTTCTCCAGTGCCTTCATACATATTTTTTCTATCTCTTGAGGGACTTCTGGATTGATGCTCGAAGGAGGGGGAGGAGATACATGAACGACCTGGTAGCAAACTGCGGAAGGAATTGATGCCTGGAAGGGAATCTGGGCTGTTAGCATCTCGTATAAAAGAATTCCCATGGCGAATACATCAGCGCGATTGTCTACGCTCTTTTCTCCCAAAGCTTGCTCTGGAGACATATAACGAGGTGTTCCCAGGATTTGTCCTGTTTGTGTAAGTTCTGGAGTATCTTTAATTTTCGCCAGGCCAAAGTCCATAATTTTGGGCGACAGATTTCCATCGAGCATGATATTTTCTGGCTTTAAATCCCGATGGATGATATTTTTCCCATGAGCGTAATGTACTGCCTGCCCAATTTTTGTCATTATAGCGATGATTTGTTCTATGCCTAGCCGATTCTTTTGCAAATATTCTTTGAGGGAAATGCCTTCTATCAACTCCATAGAAAGATAGACTTCTTTGCCATCTTCACCAAAGTCATAGATGGTCACGATGTTCGGGTGGTTGAGTTGGGCCGCAGCTTTGGCTTCCTGGCGAAAGCGCTCCAGTGAATACTTTTCGTCCTGGTTGCCCGTTGCCAGAAATATTTTTTTGAGTGCAACATGGCGGCCCAAAGTCGTATCTTTTGCCAGATAGACTTCTCCCATCCCTCCTCTGCCAATGAGATTCAATAATTCATACCGCCCTATTTTTTTCTTTACTGGAGTGCTTTCCTTTTTGAAATGGGAGAGAGATGGGAAAAGGGGAGTTTCGATAAAGTCTGTTATTGCAGAATCTACACATGTAAGCTGGTTGATATCTTCAGAAATTGACTCTTTCTCAATATCATCCGAAGATTGATCCAGAGTACCTAAACGCTTTTTTATCTCAGCCAGGATAAAGGAATCGAGAATTTTTTCGTCTTTCAGCCACTTTGGAAAAGAGATTGCTTCTTTGGTTTTCAAACACTTTTCATATTGTAGGAAAGCGGTTGTTATTTTACCCTGATCCACCAAGCCTTTGGCTGCTTTAAACCATTTTACAGCATCTTCTATATACTTTTGAAATTCGCTTCGGTTATCTCGAAAATTTTGCTTGTGAGGTTGATTGTCTTCCATAAGTAACTTTCTATTTTGGATAAGCTGAATTTTTCCTTAAACCTCATCGAAAAAAACTTACTTTGCCCTGAATGTCATAAATTTTGAAATACCTCTGTCCTGGGCATAAATGCCCAGGCTTTATTACTAAGTCGCTACGCCTGCATATTTATCCTGTGATTTTTAGCTTGCCAGAAAATCTTAATAGCAAGGCTATTGTTATGATGCCTAAAATAGATGTACTGGGTTCAGGAACAGAGGTGGTAATAGCATTATCTCCAAAAATTTCAAGCTCAATGATTACAGGATCATTTCCACTGCCATACTGTTCATTAAAAAATACATACTTGATTTCTTTTACATGCTGATTTACCTGGAGTCCTACATAATAATTCCAATATGCAGGATCATTTTGATGAGTTCCACAAATAATATCACCAACATGGTTAAAATCAGTTCCATTCGAGGAAACATACAGATGCGCATCTGACCAATATCCTGGATACATGATGGGGAATGTATTAATGCGAGTCACATAGCGTGTATCAGGAAACGTAATGGTCAAATAATGATCTTTAGGAATTCCAACTCCATCAGCCAGCCAGCCATTTTGCCAGGCACCATTGGCATGAATGCCATCAAACAAGGACTGCATGTAATAGTAATTCGAGTTGTTATAGACTGGACAATTCGATTCCCAGATAGTACCATCTGTTGTGTACATGATTTTTTGACCAGTTAAGCCACCCGACGATTGAGTGAATGACATAAGATATTCTGCTGCAAATAGATTAGAAAAGCTTAAAGCAATGCAGAAAAAAATATAAATTTTAGAGTTCATGATAAGCTACTTTCTAAGTTTCAGGAAAAAAAATAAAATTGCACAAAGCATCCATGTCGCTGGTTCTGGGACAGGAATAGTTCCCCCATTAAATCCTTCGATTGCATCAAGATCAAAGCCATCGCTAGTTCCAGAAATATCTGTAATGCGGACGGCTGTGACATAGGAAAATCCTAATGCATCTAAATCAAAATCAATAACATTGTTTGTATTGGCATCCGAAAAAATTCCCAAATTTACAAAATCTACACCATTTGCGCTGATTTCAATTCTTCCATTGACTGGTGCTGGTGCATCGTAAGTGTGAACACGTAAGTCAGCAGAGCTTAAACCATTAGCCAATGCTGCGAATCCATTTTGAAATTTTACTGTAACTACTGTTCCATTGTCAATCTGGATAAAATTATCGTCATGTGCGCCAAGAACAGAATTAAGAGTACCAGAGTATGTTCCACTTGCATTTACGCTGTAACCATAAATAGGTGCTGCCATAGCAGGAAAAGCAAAAAACACTAAAAAAGATAGGAATATTATAATTTTTTTCATTCCTGTCTCCTTTTTGTAAAAATTAAGAAAACAGAACTCAATAGCTTCCTTGATATTTTAATTTTTTATGTATGAAAAGTCTAACAAAAAAAAAGATATTGTGCTTTAGTCAAAATGTTGTTGCTCATATTTCAAGAGAAGATAGAAATAGTGCTTTCTTCTAAAGTAGGCTAGAACCGCAAAATGGAGTAGATGCTATTTCCATAGCACTACTCATTTTGCACAGGATCACTTTGGCCAATACAAAAAAACAGATATTGTCCATCTCTTCTTGTCAAGCATTCTCAAAGATGAATAGTTCAGTTTATAGCTCGCCAAAATTTTTCTGGTATTTGAAATTTGCTTTCGATATACTAATTTTTACGATATGTTGATTTAGGAATCGGAATTAAATAAGTTCCCCATTTAGACGATAAAGATAACGATTAA
>CALKWO010000279.1 GCA_938003875.1 uncultured bacterium | reverse complement strand
TCTTGAAAAATTAGCAGCTAACGTATAGGACAAAAACTTTTGAACAATTACCTATGTTCCAATAGCACGATTTCCATCCTTGCCTGCTACCGTGGTAGCGATTCGTAGCATGTCTCCTGCTTCGTTTATCCTCTGAAATACTGTACAATGGCTTGAGGTAAGATTCAAAACTGTATCTACTAAGGGGACTTCTTTATGAAATTCTGTTGTTTGTCCCAGCCATTCTCCACCAACCAGCATTTTAGGAACTTCTATTCTTTGCGATGCCAGCGTAAATTGATTTTTAGCATCCCAGGTGATTTTGTCTTGGGAAAAAGTCACCTCTCCTTTACGAGTAAAAATGTCTTGTGCTACATTGAAATGGCTGACAACAGAATGCTCCAGGGTATTTTTGGAAATATCACAAAGAGTATAGACAGATTTGGCAATGTTTTCCAGATCCGTTTCTGCCAGCTTCATGCTTTCTTTCTGAGCAACATCCTTCAATTGATTGGATTGAGAGTAGTTCAGAAGTGCAATCAAAAGAAGAGGAATTACACTTAAAGTAATACCAATTGTCAGGAGCTTACTACGAAGACTTAAGTTTTTCCATGCCATCAAAATTCTCCTTATTTCGACTTAAATTACAACTCTATTGAGTTCTGTTACAATTTCTTCCATGTCAGAATAGCGATTTTCTTGTCTTTTATCCATACATTTAAGAACGATTTCTTCCAGCTTTTGAGGAATATCGATTCGCAATAAACCAGGTTTTTTAGGAGCCAAATCCATATTAGCCACCATAGTGATGGTTTCTACAAGATGCTTTCCTGGAAAAGGCACTTTCCCTGTTAGAATATGGTATAGTGTTGCGCCTAAACAGTAGATATCCGTTTTTTCATTGATGCTATCGAATTCAGCGCGTGCCTGTTCTGGCGACAGATAGTAAGGTGTGCCAGAAATCTTATTTCGTGCTTCTGTATTCAAAAGCCTGGGATTGATAGCCAGTCCAAGATCCAGGAGCTTCACTGTCCCATCTTTACCCATAATGATATTGGCTGGTTTCACATCCCGATGTATTATCTTCATGGAATGCGCATATTGCAACGCCTTAGCGATACACGTCCCAACATGAATCACTTCAGGAATAGTAAAGGAGCGTTGCCTGACTATTTCTTCACAGCTAGATCCATCAATATATTCCATTACATAATAGAAATACTCTCCAATATGGTTAGCGTAAAAAATGTTGACAATATTAGGATGACGCAGTTTTGCCGTTGTTTTTACTTCTGCGTAAAACTTTTGCCTGGCCTCTTCTGTCCCTGAGTGCAAAATCATTTTGATAACGCAAAGAATGTCCAGATTGTTGTCTTTGGCAAGATAGATTTTGCTGCTTCCTCCTTCTCCTATTTTGGAAAGCAGGGTATAGACATCGGATAAAGGCAAACCTTCAGGAGGCAAATTTTTTCCAGTATGCAAAAAATCCAGATTGATCGCTTTTCTGGAACTGTGAGTCAAAAAGTCCTCTTTGCTAAGAATTTTTTGCCTGTTTCGCGTTGTGTACATGCCATTTATTGCGCTTTTATTGTCTTCTCTTGGAGAAATCTTCTGGTCCAGAGCAGAGCGTAGTTCTCTGAGCCTGGAAAGATTTTTTTCATAGTCTCTGCGGATTTCCTGGAGAAGACCAGAGGACTGGATGCGTTTGGTTCTAAAATTTTTTAAAGCCTGGTTGGTTTGCTCATGAATAAAATCGGTATCCATAACAATATCCATCCTCAAAACAAATTCCATACCAGAAAGCTCTCCAGCATACTGAGCATTCCTGAAACAGAAATTTTTACGTGTTTAGGTGTTACGGAAAATTCTTTTTCACAAAATTTTATACTTAAAGAGCCCAAGCCTTTTTGAGGCCACTTCTCCATAGCATAATAAAAAGTTGCCTCTCCTGAATAGCTTTGATCCTCTTTTTCGTATAGAAGAGATGGATAAGCCAGAGAAAAAATCTTATTTACAAGCTGTTCTCTAGTCATTTGCTGGATTACTCTGGAAACACCACCCAGGTATTGGGTTTTTCTGCTTATCATTTCTAAAAAAATTTGGTTGAGCTGCTCATCGCTCAGCCCTTTCCAATATTGGATACGGAATTTTTCCCACCTTTGAGCACTTTTTTTGATTTCTGTATCTTCCCCTTGATGGAAATATTGTAAAAAAACTATATCTCCTGATTGGAATTGTATTTCCAGATAGGTTTTAGACTCTTTTTCTATGGCAGGCATTTCCAGCTTGAGTATACCATTGTTCTTGACATGGGAAAAATAAGAGAGCATTCCCAAAAATTTTTCACGGTTCATAGTGGCGACAATCTGGTATTTTTCTTCTGCTGAATTTTTTTGTATGTGTTGTGTCAGATCCTCCATTTTCATCAAAAAAGCTTCAAAAAAATTCAACATTTCTTCGTTCATGGTACACTGCATTTCGATGAAGGATTTAAAATTTTCCTCCAGGCTATTCAGGCTAGTCTGAATATGAGAGAGTCCCTGGTGGCCTAGAGTAAAAATTTTTTCTGTAGGAGGGCCAGAAGAATGTTCTGTAACAGAGCCAGAAAGTTTTAAAGGTGCAAATTTTTCTGTAGGCTCTAAATAAGATTTTATTTCTTTGGCAGAGACGCTAGGCGTTTGTTCAAAAGTTTATGTCCTAAGAGGAGTATCCCAAAAAATATAAC
>CALKWO010000278.1 GCA_938003875.1 uncultured bacterium | reverse complement strand
TCTTCTCCTTTAGAAGGCTCTACTCTCTCCTGTTGGTATTGGTAGATCTGATCGAGGGAGATATTCTGGTCAGCCAGGGTGGTTTCTGGAGCTTCTTCGTATATTTTTTCTTCCGTATTTTCTTGTAAAGAGCCTGCCTCGTCCATAGCCTCATTGTTTGGGATATTTTGCTCTAATGACTCGATTTCATCAGAAGCTTCGACTTTCTCAGATGCCTGCTCTGTTTCCTTCTCCCCTTTTTCCAAAGGTACTGGACTGGTTTCTATCTCTAGCTCTTTTTTTTCTTGTAAAAGATTTTTTTCAGGAAGAAAAGTTTCTTTTTTGACTTCTTCTATTGCTGGCGTTTTCAAAAAATCTTGCCTATTGACTGCTCTGAGCATTTCAGTATATTTTAAACGTAATGTCTTTACATGATCCGCAGAAAGTTTTTTTTCTTCTTCTTTTATTTCTGTATTTGTAGGAGAAGTATTGTCCATGTTCATAACTCTTATAAGTAAATGATTCTGAAAAAAATTAGTTTGACAATGTCAAATTTCTTTTCTGAAAGTATATGCTACGTATGTAGATTTCATTTTAGCGTTTTTTTTATCCTCTTGCCAGAAGATTTCTCATTTTAAGAATGAAATTTTATTAATATCAATTTAATATATTTTTATAAAATAAGTTAAATCGATATTAATAAATATTTTTTTTGGATTTTTTTATTTTTTTTAAGAATAAAAATACAAATTTTATAATACAAGATAGACAAATATAAAAGGTAAACTTTGCATTTTTTGTATTTTTTGATAAAATTTTAGAGTCATATATGCTTTCCACAAACCGCAAAATCATAAGGAGAGTTCCCAATGAATTTAAAAAATTTTGAAAAAACCATTGCCTTGCATGGAAAAGAATATACCTTTTATAGCCTGGAAGAATTAGAGAACCAAGGAATGGGGAAAATTTCAAGACTCCCTTTTTCCATCAGAATTCTATTAGAAAATTTGCTGAGAAATTTGGGCAATGGGATTGTCAAAGAAGAGGATATCCTGGATCTTCTTTCCTGGAAGCCTTCTTCCACCAAAGAGATTCCCTATTATCCTGCCAGGGTTTTGATGCAAGACTTTACAGGAGTTCCTGCTATCGTAGATCTTGCTGCCATGCGTAGTGCTATGCAATCTTTAGGTAAAGATCCAAGAAAGATCAATCCTCTTGTTCCCGTTGATCTTGTGATAGACCATTCTGTGCAGATTGATTTCTATGGGAAAAAAGACGCGCTTGTGAAGAATGTTGATATGGAATACCGAAGAAATCAGGAGAGATATATCCTTTTAAAATGGGCCCAGAAGGCATTTGATAATCTACGTATTTTCCCTACGAATGCAGGAATTTGCCACCAGGTCAATCTGGAATATATCGCAAGGGTTGTGATGACAAGAGAAGAAGGCGGAAAGACTTTTGCCTATCCTGACACCCTGGTAGGAACAGATTCCCACACAACCATGATTAATGGGCTTGGAGTGATGGGATGGGGCGTAGGTGGTATTGAAGCAGAAGCAGTCATGTTAGGGCAGCCTTATTATATGACTGTCCCGCAGGTAGTAGGCTTAAAGCTTTATGGAGAGCTGAAAGAAGGTATAACCGCTACAGACCTTGTACTCAGCGTAACACAACTTTTGCGCAAGCACAATGTGGTAGATAAATTTGTAGAATATTTTGGGCCTGGAGTCAAAAAACTGACCTTGCCCGACCGTGCCACTTTAGGGAACATGTCGCCAGAATATGGTGCGACTATGGGATTTTTCCCTGTAGATGAAGAAACCATCCAATATCTGCAATTTTCCAATAGAAAAGAGTGCGCTGAATTGGTAGAAAAATATACAAAATTGCAAAATATGTTCTTTTATGGTGATGAAAATCCTGAATATACGGAAGTTTTGGAATTGGACATGAGTAAAATTGAACCTTGTGTTGCAGGCCCTAAAAGGCCTCAGGACAAAGTTCTGGTAACCGATTTGAAAAAACGCTTTGAAAAGCATCTGGAAGAAGAGAAAGTTTCCAAGCGCAGCTTCAACATTCCCCTGGATGGGAAGTCTGTGACCTTATCCGATGGCAGTACGGTCATTGCCGCCATCACCTCTTGCACCAATACCTCCAATCCATCCCTTATGGTAGGGGCGGCTTTGCTTGCTAAAAATGCTGTAGAAAAGGGGCTGACGTGCGCGCCTTATGTCAAGACATCCTTTGCTCCTGGCTCCAAAGTTGTGCAGGGGTATCTTATAAAATCAGGCCTGCTTCCCTATCTGGAAGAGCTTGGCTTCCATATAGCAGCATTTGGCTGCACAACGTGTATTGGAAACAGTGGGCCACTTCACCCTGAAATAGAAAAGATAATCCAGAAAGAGAAGCTGGTCGTTTCTTCTGTCCTATCAGGAAATCGTAACTTCGAAGCACGAATACATCCTTTGGTAAAAGGAAACTATCTTGCTTCTCCTATGCTTGTCGTAGCCTATGCTATTGCTGGAACAACGGCTATAAATCTTCATGCAGAGCCTCTGGGCAAGGATAAAAATGGCAATGATGTCTATCTCAAAGACTTGTGGCCGACTTCCAAAGAAATACAGGAAGTCGTCTATCAGTGCCTGAAGCCAGAGATGTTTCAGGAAAAATACCAGAGAATCCTGGAAGGCGATGAAAATTGGCAAAACCTCCCTGTTCCGCAAGGAGATACCTTTGTATGGGATTCTCAATCAACCTATATACAAAATCCACCCTTCTTTAATAATCTTAAGCCTGAGCCAGAAAACCCAGGCAATATAGACAATGCAAGAGCATTATTGCTATTAGGAGATTCCATCACGACCGATCATATTTCTCCCGCAGGTGCTATTGAACCGAAATATCCTGCTGGACAATATCTTATAGAAAAAGGGATAAAACCTGAAGATTTCAATTCTTATGGTTCCAGAAGAGGAAATCATGAAGTGATGATGAGAGGAACGTTTGGCAATGTAAGAATCAAAAATCATCTTGTTTCTCCCAAAGAAGGCAGTCTCACAAAAAAATGGCCTGAAGGGTTGGAAATGTTTATTTATGAAGCATCTCAGGCCTATATCAAAGAAAAAACAGACCTTGTGGTTTTAGCAGGCAAAGAATACGGTACAGGATCATCCAGAGACTGGGCTGCAAAAGGCACAATCCTGCTAGGAATCAAAGGGGTTATCGCCCAATCTTTTGAAAGAATCCACCGTAGCAACCTTGTAGGCATGGGAGTTTTACCTATGGTATTTGAGGATGGACAAGATTGGAAAAGCCTCGGCCTGGATGGCACTGAGTCCTATAGTATTTCTGGAATTGCCAATATAAAGCCAGGGCAGCATCTGCAGGTAAAGGCATCCAAGAAAGATGGTACAACAATAGAATTTACAGCCATCTCCCGTCTGATGACCCCTACCGAAATAGAATATTTTACGCATGGAGGAATACTCCCTCTTGTTGTAAGAAAGCTGGCAAAATAGAAAAGGAAAATTCATGCGTGGTTTTGGAAAAATCATTCTTTTTGGAGAACATGCTGTTGTGTATGGGTTTCCCTCTCTTGCAGCAGGTTTGACCAAAGGGATTTATGGTGAAGTCAAAGAAAAACAGGGAGAAGAATGCTCTCTCTCTGTTCCCCTTTGGGGTTTAGAGGTAAGAGAATCAGAAGAATCCCAACTGGGAAAAGCACTCAGAACTATTACCAAAAGCATTCCTTTAAGCAGACATTGCCATATCCATCTTATACCAGAGATTCCCTGTAAAGCAGGCTTGGGTAGCTCGGCTGCCATGGCAGTAGCGATTATCAAAACTCTGGTAGAATGGAAAAAGTTGGACTGGCCCTTAGAAAAGATCAATGAGCTGGCTCTGGAATCAGAATGTGTCTTTCATGGTACACCTTCAGGGATAGACAATACTGTGGCGACATACGGCGGTCTTTGTTACCTGTCCGATGCTCAAAGATTTTCCCCTCCTGCGTGTGCTACAAAACACCTAAAGCTGAAAAAACTGACAGCCTCTTTCCTTCCTTCTTTGCCTCATGCTTTTTCGTTCGTAATCATCAACACAAGAAAAGAAAGAGAAACCAAAAAGCTTGTAGACCATGTGCGAGAAGAAAAGCTGAAGAATCCAGAGCAAATGGAATCACTTTTTTCAGAAATAGGAACCTTTGCCTGGGAAGGATATACCTGCATGTTAGAACAGCAGAATGAAAAACTAGGCAGGCTCATGCAAAGAAACCATGAACTCCTGTTTTCGCTAGGCATTTCATCTCCAGAGCTGGAAAAGGCAGCCTCCTGTGCCTACAAAGCAGGAGCATTAGGAGCAAAGCTGACAGGTGCAGGCGGTGGTGGCTGCCTGATCGCTTTTGCCCCAGGAAAAGAAGACGCTATCCTCTTAGAATCTGAAAAACAGGGTTTTACAGGCTTTATCGCTCAAATTATGTAGACACGCAGTTCTGACAGGTTTTTGAAAAAATGGACATTCAATAACGTGAGCGTACATCTACGCCATGTGTGTTAAGTTTTAAAATTTTGTCTTGCAACAGATTGTAGCCGCAGGGTTGCGCCGAAAAAGTCATGTCTGCTCAAAAGCCAAACACCAGCGCAATCCCTGCGTCTTTGGGAAATACCCTTTAACTAGCTTAAAAAGATTTCGATTCAGTTAGTTTGACAATGTTAAATTCCACATATTGGCTAGCAATGACTTATAACCTATATTCCGCAGCTTGTAAGTGAACTTTTTTGATTTTTAAAGAGAACCA
>CALKWO010000277.1 GCA_938003875.1 uncultured bacterium | reverse complement strand
TGTGGTTCTCTTTAAAAATCAAAAAAGTTCACTTACAAGCTGCGGAATATAGGTTATTTTTTTTAAAAATTTATTTTTTCTATTCTAACGTTTTTCTGTGGTCACAGTCTTATTTATAAAGATGCCTATAGATAACAAAGCCTTCTCTTGGCAAATTTTTCCTGTGCCAGATGAGCAGTGCTATGATAATAGCATCTGATCCAGCAGGCGGTATCCATCCTTATTCTTTTTATGGACTATAAATACCAAAGATTCTGCTAGAACCAGTTATTTCTTTTTTATTACTTTTATCAGATGTTCTATGCTGGATTTTGTGCCTGTTTCTTTTTTCCCCTCTTCTACCTTTGGAGCAATCTGTGCAGAAGGAATTGGTTGATTCTGGGCTGTTTTTTCTATGGATTTCTCTTTTATCATTAAAGAAGATGTTTTTCCAAACTCTTCCAGTTTTTTGAGATCCAGGGCTTCCCTTTTTTTCCTTCTTTCCTCTCTGATAGAGAGAGTTTTTGTTGCCAGCCTGGTCACCGTAGTAATACTCCTGGTCTGGCCTTTATGAGAAAAGGAAAAGAAATCAGAGAAAGCTTTCGCTATCTTTTTGTGATCCAGATGAACCCTTCGGAAAAATACATCCAGGGGGAAGAGGATCAAAAAGGCAGCAATTAGATAAGACCATAGCTCTATAGGGTTCCCAGTGCCTTTTTCTCCATGCAGAAAGATAGGCGATTTTTCTTTGTTTTCTTCCAGGGATAGCATTCTTCCTTTGGTGGTGTTTGCTATCTGGCTGAGTAGCGAGAAATTGGGCTTTATATTCAGATATTCTGAAGAATAGGCTACAGAAAGCCCTGTACTCAGGTGCTTTGGCTTATCTCCCTCTAAATAGGAAGCATGAATCAGGTACGTGCCTATCTGCTCTGCAGGAAAATTGCCTTCGTATCTTCCCAGCCCAGTCTGCTCTATCTCAAAAGGCAGGCTCATTCCATCAGGAGAAACAACAACACCTCTTATAACAAGAGAAGATAAGGATTTTCCTTCCTCGGAAACAGCCTCTATGGCAATCTTGCCCTTTCCTTCCGCAGCGGATGTAGATATACGAAAGGAACTTCGTTCTATTTTTCGCAAAGCCCATTGCACAGTCTGAACCCAGAATTTTTGGAATTCTTTCCATTTGACCCAATCTGATGCCCATTTGTTTTTAGCATCGGAGGTAAAAGCGACGGTACGTCCTAATCCATGCTGCATGTATGCCAGAAGAGGGTCTTTCTGGTCTTCCTGCTCAATATATAGAGGTACATAAGCCAAAGGCTTTGGCGTTGTCACAACATAGCCAAACAATTTTGGAAATCCATTGCCTCCTATTCCTCTGAGGAAATCACCGTGGTAAGCAAGCACAGGGTAAAAGCCTTTCTCGGATTCAAAAAGTAAATTTCTTTTTACACTCAAAGCCTCTCTTGTAAAAATGGCGGGCAAGGCTTCAGGATTGTCGACGCGATAGTAATTTCCTCCTGTTGATCCGCAAATATAGCGCATACGGCCAATGTCTTCATCGCCATGAGGCTGTATGACAATCCCAGAAATACTGATTTTGCTATCTTTGATTTTTTGGATCAGGCCGACCGTGGGAGCCGTTGGATCGCCATCGGTAATCACGACAATATGTTTTTTCCCTGCTTTGGCGTTGAGTAAAGATTGATAAGCAGCCTGTAGCGTAGGTTCGAAGGCAGGCATATCTCCAGGCTCTGCACCCTGAATCAATTGAAACATCCTTGATTTGTTGGTGATGGTCACTTCCATCAAAGGAAAAAGCCAGCTTTCTTTGGTTTGCCAGTCGAAATATAGAATGCCTGCAAGGTCATAAGGCGAGAGCATATCAATGGCTTTTTGTGAAATTCTTTTGGCCCATGTATTCCCTTCTGGAAATTCACAGGTATGAAGAACAAGGACAAGCGCGCCATTGGGAATGATTTTTTTATGGGTGATATCCATGTCTACAGGCAAAATTCTTTCTATGGGCGTTTTGGCATACCCACCTGCACCAAAACTTTGTTCCCCCCCTATCATGACGAAACCCATTCCTGCTTCTTTGACCGCGCTTTCTATCATAAGCATTTGCTGATCGCTGAAGGAATCCCTCGCAATGTTGGAAAGAATCAAGGCATCGTAATTTTGTAAACCCAGGATATCGCGAGGCAGATCCCCTACCCCTCCTACACGAACCTCCACCCTTTGCTTATCAGAAAGTTCCAACTGCGTCAGCGCATTCAAGAGAAATTCCTTATGCTCCCAATCTCCTTCCAGATACAGAATTTTAGGAGTTCCTTCCACATAAGTAAAGGATTCTCCTGCATTGTTGTCCGTCATACTATCGTCTTTGCTTTCCAAAACCAGGCGCAATTTTTGGAATCCTGCTTTTACCAGGAAAGCAGGTATATTGATGCTGATGCTGTTTTTTCCTTTTTGTAAAGCAACTGTTTTTTCTCGAATCACTTCACCCTGCAAGGAAAGCCGTAAAGTGGCATGGGTATCCTGGGAACTATGTATTACGCATGTAACATCATAAGCCTGACCTTCATTGACTTCATGAGGGGCAATGAATTTCTCTAAAACGATTTCCTTGTCAGAAAAGCTGACAAGAGGTATCACATCCACAGGGATTTGCATGGATAGTGCTTGCTGTGCTTCTTTCAAGGCATCCCCTAATGTCTGGTTTCCATCGCTCATAAGAACGATTCTCCTTTGACCTGATTCTGGAAACCTGGCAATGGCTAATTTTAAAGCACCAGCAATATCTGTCTGAGTATTGTTTACTTCCGATTGCAGGGAAGAAAAAAAGAAATTGGCCTTTTGTTCTACAAATTCAAAGCTGAAATCCTTGCCAAAAACCAAAAGCCCTACCCTGTCATCCCTGGAATCCATCTCTTGGATTTTTTCCTGGATAAAGATCTTCGCTTGCTCCTGTAAACTTACAGGTATGCTTTGGGATACATCCAGAACAAAAAGTAGATGCAAAACATTGCTTTTTACAACAATCTGGATGCCTGCAAGGGACAAGATAAGCAATAAAAATAAACCTATCCTTATCCACAATGTGAGTCGGTTCCTCCAGAGGGAAAGTCCTGCAAGACTATGCTTTGCAAGAGAAACCACAAAGGGAATAACAAGAAGCAAGAGTAGAGGAAATATATTTTGAATATAGAAAGACACGCTTTATCCTAGAAAAATATATTTTGTGAAGAAAGAATCATAGTGCATCTATGATACAATGATTTTCGACTCTCTTCAAGCAAAAAGGAAATTTTTCCAAAAATCTTCTTGACAGCAAGCTTAGAATTGCATATATTTATGGCCTGAAATCGGAAAATGATAATGTTACATTCCGATGTTATAGAAATTATGGCCCACTTCTTATGAGTCTTAAATTTATATATCCAACCTCGTGAGAAATGAAGCCGCTTACAAACCAAAGGGGCATTCCCCCTGTAGAAGGAGAAAGTCATGATTTCTGGACTTTTAGGCAAAAAGCTTGGGATGACGCAAATTTTCAAAGAAGGTAAATGCTATGCAGTTACAGTAATCGCCGCTGGCCCATGCAAAGTATTGCAAGTCAAAAAGAACGATGGAAAAGATGGATACAATGCTCTTCAGTTAGGTTTTGAAGACAAAAGAGCAAAAAGCTGCATTAAACCAGAATTAGGACATGCTAAAAAACATGCTGAAACAACTCCCAAAAAATTCGTCAGAGAAGTAGCATGGGATGGCAAAGAAGAGATTAAAGCAGGAGATGAAGTTAATCTGTCTGTTCTGGAAAAAGTCAAATACGTAGACGTAATTGCCACAATTAAAGGTAGAGGTTTCCAGGGCGTTGTCAAAAGACATGGATTCAAAGGCGGGCCTACCACCCACGGTCAATCTGACCGTTTGCGTGCTGTTGGTTCTATTGGCGCATCTTCCTATCCTTCTCGCGTCCACAAAGGACAGAGAATGCCTGGTCACATGGGCAATTGTCGTGGAACCGTCCGCAATCTGGAAATATTGGATATTGATCTTGGACAAAATATCATTGCCGTCAATGGCAGCGTTCCAGGTTTTGAAAATGGCTATGTAATCCTCAGAAAGAGCGTCATCAATAAATAGCAAATAAGAGCCATAGAAACAAAAAAAGCGGTCTGATACAGGCCGCTTTTTTTGTTGTATTTTACGATAGGTAGGAAACTATATGGATAGATGGATTTCATTCTTTTGGATTTCTGTTTTGGTCATGATAGTACTTATTCTATCTCTTCCAGAAACAAGAGATTGCTTTGCCCAGTATACAAGGAACCATCCTTATTCTATGGGCTTTATCAAAATTGCCATTCTGGGGACTATGGGCGAGCTTCTGGGAGGAAAAATCGCTACAGGGAAATGGAGAGTAACGGGAATCCGCCTGCATCAGAGAATCCTGGTCTGGGGATTTTTAGGCATGGTATTTACCGTTGTTTTCCCTCTCTTTTCCTTTGGCGTTGATGGACTGATAAAGCAAGGACTCTTGCCTGGCAATGCAGAGATACTCTCAGCTTTTTGGAAATCTTTTTTTATGAATATGATTTTTGCTTTTCCCATGATGTCATTCCATCGTTTTACCGATACCTTGATAGAAAGAGGCGAGCTATTCTCGCGCTGGCAGGTAGTAGAAGTCTTTACAAGCATCCATTGGAAAAATATGTTTAGGATAGTAGGCTTTGCCTGTATCTGGTTCTGGATACCAGCCCATACTATAACCTTCCTTTTACCTCCTGAATTCAGAGTAGTAAGCGCAGCCTTGCTTGCGGTTGTCTTGGGATTCATCCTAGGGCTTGCCAAAAAGATCTCCAGCAGCGTTCCTTCCTAAAAATATTTTTCTGAATGATGCAGAATTGCACCGAAAAAATCGTCATTTGGATTGCATACAAAATTAGGCAAGATTTGAACCACGGAGAACCACAGATGTATACAGATAATTTTAAAACAATTTTATCCGTGCTTATTTGTTCATCTGTGGTTCTCTTTTAATGTATGAAATCAATCTGAGACAGGCTGTAATATATTTTTGTCCATGCTTTTTTTTACAACAAGCCTTTGGATATTACCTTCGTCTGGGATTTGTATGGTAAGAGTCTTGTTTTTCTGACTATAATAGTATCCATAATCCTGGCTTTCCAAAGGAATTTCTTCTAAGGCTTTGTCATCCAGCAATACACAGGCAGGCTTCTTTTCCTCATTGCGGAATTGGAGTACCAGACTTCTTTTGGCTGGAGAATATTGATCCTGGATGCGATTCTTGATAAAGATAAGAGAATCGGAAGTTTTCTCGCAGGTGAATTCTGTGAGGCGATAGATTCCTTTTTCATAGGCAAAGCTTTCGCCATCGTCTTCATAGAAGCGATAGATGGATTGGGAAGCGGGAAAAATATCCAGGAAAAGCTTTGTGGCTGGCTTTTCGTCCATATATTGCATGGGTTCTATTGTAGGGAGTATGGCACCTTCTCTGAGAAACATGGGCAGAGAATGCAAAGGTGCGTCCACAAAAATCTCCTGTCTGCCATCGTAAACTTTTTGTGTATTGTAGTCTAGCCATTTCCCTTCAGGGAGATAGACTTTTTTATGATCCTGTGCCATCTTGACCACAGGAGCAAGAAGAACATGGCTGCCAACATAGAATTGTTCCTGGTATGCATGATCATAGACCATTTTGTCTTCAGGATGATACCAGAACATGGGTCTGATGAGAGGATAGCCTGTTTGGTGGGATTCCCAAAAAAGGTTGTACAGATAGGGAATGATCTTGTATCTCATTTCAATGAAAGAACGGCTGATTGCCTCGATTTCTTCTCCAAAAGACCAGGGTTCCTGATCGCTGCTTCCATAGTGAGTATGGGTTCTGAAGAAAGGGACAAAAACGCTAGCTGCCATCCATCGTGCAAAGAGTTCATGCGTAGGAGTTCCGCCAAATCCGCCCACATCCGTTCCAATGAAAGGTATGCCCGAAAGACCAAGCCCCTGAAGCATACGAATTCCCATTGCCAGATGCTCTGGCGTTGCCTGGTTATCGCCTGTCCACACACTCGTATACCTTTGTTCTCCAGAAAAACCAGCTCTTGTGATGACAAAAGGACGTTTTTCTGGTTGCAGAGCCTTAACTCCTTCATAGCAGGCTTTTGCCATAAGAAGGCCATAGAGATTGTGCATTTTTTTCTGGTATGATTTGGTTCCTTCGTCATGGAACATCACTTCTTCAGGAAATTCTCTGCCCCATACAGCAGGCTCATTCATATCGTTCCAGAATCCACTGATTCCGACATCCAGCAAGTCTTTAAAGCATTTGCCCCACCATTCTCTTGTGGATTTTTTGCTAAAATCGGGGAAATAGCATCTTCCAGGCCATACTTCACCAATATACAACTCACCATCGGGATAACGCACAAAATGGTCGCCTTCCAGACCTTCTTTTGCTATCCTGTAACTGGGATCTTCCTTAACCCCAGGATCAATGATGACAACAGTTTTAAAACCCATTTCCTGGAGTTTTTTCAGCAAGCCTTTGGGATCGGAAAATCTCTGTTTATCCCATGTAAAGACGCGATAGCCATCCATATAATGAATGTCCAGATAGATCACATCTGCTGGAATCTTTCTTTCTCGGAATGTCTGGGCAATGCGAAGTACTTTGGTATCGGGGAAATAGCTCCATCGGCATTGCTGGTATCCCAAAGCCCATTTGGGAGGCATAGGCGTTCTGCCTGTCAGGGCAGTATAGGATTCGACCACTTTGCTTACTTCAGGTCCTTGTATGAAAAAATAGTCCAGATTGCCTGCATGAGCAGAAAAGGAATAATAGCGCGCGTTTCCCGCTCCAAAATTGAATTTGCTCCTGTAGCTATTGTTGAAATATACTCCATAGGCCTTACTGCCTCTCATTCCTACAAAAAAGGGAATGGACTGATAGAGAGGATCGCTGTTATTATTATGATGCGGATCATCAGTATTCCATAGTACCCATTCTTTGCCTCGTTTGTCGAGATTGCCTGTTTTTTCGCCTAAGCCAAAAAATCTTTCGTCTTGAGCAATGGTTTTCCACACACGCACTTCTTTTGCATCCCATCCCATTCCCATGCCAGGATCATCTTCCTGAAGGACGAAACCTTCTTTGTCTACGACTTTGAGACGGCAGGGAGATTTTTGTATCCACAGACTGAGAGTTTTTGTAGAAACCACAAGATGCTTTTCCTGATCCTGGATTTGTAAAGAAACGGATTGCCAATCTTTTTTGGCTATAGCATATTCCAGCAAAGGCTCTGAAAAATCAGGACGATGAACAACAACCCGAAACATCCCATCAAGCAAAAATTGGATTTCGACAGAGTGTTCTTTTTCGCAATACAAAAACATTTTGGAGCCTTCTTGTTTGTACTGCAACAGATTGCCAATAAAGGCATATTGAGCATATAGACAAGACATAAAAAAAAATCCTAAAAATAAGAGCATTTTTATCTTAAACAAACCAGTTCTCCTAAAAAGCTGTTACATTTTGTCGGCTTTTAAATCAATCTGCCATCATAACACAGGCATCTTGGTCAGGCAAAGGAAAATTCCATCATGCTAAAAAAAATCTTCCCTTCTCTACTCTAAAATCCCAACTTGACAAAAAAAACAGGGTAAGCTAAAATGGCAAACAAAAAGTGGTAAAAAGTATAGTTATACCTACATTCCGCAGCTTCTAGGAAGAAAAAAAGTATTTTAAGCGGATAGAAGTAATACTTACTCTTTACATAGTTTTAAAAAACATGCATTTTGGTAACCCATTATACTATAATAGGCTATCATTCCCGTTCCCGTTCCCCCAAGATTTCGGAGTAAAAATTAAACGATAAAAGCCTA
>CALKWO010000276.1 GCA_938003875.1 uncultured bacterium | reverse complement strand
CTTTGCCTCTTGGTGGATGAATCTGGATTTCCCATTTCGCATTGCTAGAAGGCACTTGGATCGTTTTACCTGCTTGCAGATAGTGGTCTTTGGATTTTATGGTTCAAGAGCGGAGGTGAAGCATCCTGGAAGGAATAAAAACAGTGTCGCAAGGCATAAAAAGAAAACTTGTCTTTGTCTTTTTGCAAAGCAAATCCAGTGTTACGACTGAAATCTCATGTAAAAGTGTAAAGATTTTTCACCGCAGAGACGCGCAGAACGCAGAGAGAAATAATAAATATAAAAACTTTTCTCTGCGACCTCTGCGTCTCTGCGGTAAATTTTTTTCTTTTTGGTTACGGTTTATCCGTGTTAGGTTAACAGCAACGAAGTTTAGGTCTAGGTTTGAGTTTAGGTTCATTCCTCACTGCAAAGCTGATTCGTGGTTCTTTTTTTTATTTTGTCAAAAGACTATTGTCTCATCACCTAGATCGGCTACGATTCAAGATGTATGCTTACTCTTGTGCTTTGGCAAGCAATAGGGCAATCTGTTCTTCTGGTATTTCTATGCCATAAGCAACCAGGTTTTTGGCCAGATTTTCTTCTTCCAGGAGTTGTTTGGCTTGCTTATTTTTACCATTCAGACAATAATGCCATGCTGTTATGTAAGCCAGCAAATAATAGTGTTCTCCTTTTCCGAGCTTTTCAAGAGATTGTAAGCTTTCTTGTAAATTTTCTTCTCTTTTGAGACGGGCGTACAGAAAGCCTGTTTCTAAATCTTTGGGTCTTTTGGTAGAAGAAGGATTCCAGTAAATCCCATATCCCTTTTCTAAATAAAAGGCAACTCCTTTAGGTATGGAATTTTTTAGTCCCCAAACGATAGATGCTGGTTTATTCAAATATTGCAAAACATAGAGGGCTCTGGCATCTTCCCACTCTTGCTCTTGCATTTCTCTTTCTTCCCAGTTTACGTTAGGATCTTCTTGTGGCTCAATCTGGGCTGGCTTGACCTCATCTACTTTGGGTGCTACTTTTTCTTTCACTACTTCTTTGGGTTCGGTCTCTTGCTTTATTTCTTTATTTTGTTTAGCAACAGGAGATTCTTCCTTGGGCTGGCTTTTGCATCCTCCTACTATCAAGCTCAACATAAGACATATACATACAAATGTTTTCATAGCTTTCTCCATCAAAATATTCCTTTAGCAAAAAATTAATTTCCTCTACGATGAGGAGATGTTGCAATACTTTTTAATCTAGCTTTTTCCGTAAGATCGGAAAAAAATTCATCCTTATTTTCCAGTGCATTGGTTCTAGCCAGGCTTAGCCATGCTTCCATAACCAACTCATTTTCTCGATACAATTTGGTATAGCGGGGCAAAATCATTCCTTCAAATTCATGATGCTGGATAAACATTATATTGAAAGCCTTTTGGTCTCCAAGAAAATGAAACTTAGCTCCTTGCAAACGGAAGTCATTTCCTGATATCCAAAGCCATATCTTTTCGCCTTTGGTATCTGTTTGGGAAATGATATGAACATTTTTTTCCTGCAAATGCCTTTCATACTTCAACGTACTATCTTTGAGTAAATTAGTAAGCACCATAAGCCTGATAAACCGCAGGCTTTCCTGAATATGCTCTGCCAGCTTTTGATCATCGCTTTTTTCCGCTTTATCCTTAACAAAACGATAGACATTTTGTCCATCCCAGCTAAGGATTGTAGGAGAGCCTTTTTCTGGTTCCATCTCTATTCTGAGCTTATCTGGTTTTCTAAAATATTCATGCAGCCTGTTTTCGAATACTCCATCTTTGGTGTAAGATTTCACTAGCAATTTTGCATATATATCATGAATTTCATTGAATTTTTTAGCCCCACCATGGCTTTCTATACAGCTTTTAACTATAGTGTATGCATCGAATGGGCTTTGCTCTTGTGTATATATACAACTTTCCAATAGAAAAAGAATGCCTAATATTACAAACAATATTTTTCGCTTTAACATACCATTCACCTTTATTCACTAATGTTGATTTCGATTTTATTGCTTAAAGCCTTGCCTGTCCAGGCAGACTTTCCTATTGTTTTACCAGAGTATTCCCAGGGAAGATCATACTCTACATAAATACTATATTTGCCTTCTTTTAGCAAGCAATATTCCTGAAGATTGAAAGAAGGCAAAAAGAAATATTGCTTAGAGGCAAGTTTCATAAAATAGTTTGCCTGAAGAGCAGGAACGCTATTTTTTTTAGGATATTTTGTAGCTAGTATTTTACCATCATCATCGATAATATGAAATAAAATAAAATAGGAAGCCTGATTTTGGTATATTTCGATTTCTTTATCTGAATCGTTTTGCAAAAGAACATTGATGATGATGCTTTCGTCTTTTTTTACTGTTTCATTTTGCAACCTTGCAAAAACGCGAATTCCTTTCACGGTCTGTCCTGCTACCTCATCAAAGCGATTTTCTACTCCTGTGACCAGTTTGATATCTTTAAGGAAGTATAATCTTTGAGGGTACGCACCTTCATAAAGATTCATCATGGAATAGGCTTCCTGACCAGGCAATTTTTTAAGAAAAAAGACATAGTCTATATTTTCGAATAAATAAGAAGGGATGGGATAGGCCTTAGGAGCATGGACATATTCTATTTCAAAAGTGGCAGGCAGTTCCCCTTTGAAATTTTTTTGCAATGTGCATTGAGCGATAACGTTAAAATCGCCCTTATCGGTCAGAGTTTGTTTGATGGAATTTACAATTCCTGAAGCAATATAATCTGATCTTTCTACTTTCCATTTCATGACTTCTTTTCTTACTCTGCCAGCCAGAAACAGATCGTTTTTCAGAACACTTCTGGGAGAAAACAGAGAAAAGCGTTCATAGTCATTTTCTTGTTTAAGAAAGCAAAGATATTCCCTGCTGGTATCTATGTCTTTAATCTCGTCTTCCATTGCTGGCTTCATATTGCAAAGAATTCTGCTGAGTCTTTGGGGGCCTTGCAATACTTCTGCGATTTTTATATGAAGTTGTGATTTATTATGTTGAGATACTGTTCCAATGACTATCAGGTCGGACTCTCTTACAATTTTTTCCAACTCTCCTTGCTGCAATTCCCAATATTTAGGCTGAGCATGGCATAGACTGACGAAAAAAACTAGAACTGCCAGATATTTCATAATTTTTTCTCCTCTTAAAAATTTTTATGGTGTCATATCATGATTAATTATGATATATTCTTGGATGAATGAAAGGACAAATTGCAAGGTAAAATACAATCTCCTTCCAGTAACGCCAGAATTCTCTTAACTTCATTTTGCATTTCTCTGATATTTCCAGGCCAGTTGTAATGGTATAAAATTTCTTCTACTTCTTTTGTATAAGAAGGAATCTTTTGTATTCCCATAGACTGTGCATTTTTTTTCAAAAAATATTGAAAAAGAATCAGAATATCTTCTTTTCTCTCTCGTAAGGGAGGTATAACTAGATTCACCACATTGAGACGATAGTAGAGGTCTTCTCTGAAAAGGCCTTTTTCCATAGCCTGTTTTAAATTTTTGTTGGTTGCAGCCAGTATCCTTACGTCTACTTTTTTATTTTGCTTTCCGCCTACCTGTCTTATTTCTCCATTTTGTAAAGCTCGCAAAAGTTTTTTTTGCATGGAGAGGCTCATATCCCCTACTTCATCCAGAAACAGGGTACCTTTGTCTGCTATTTCAAACAAACCTTTTTTATCCTGGTATGCCCCTGTAAAAGCACCTCTTGTATATCCAAATAGTTCACTTTCTAAAAGTGTTTCTGGTATGGCGGCACAATTTTCCGTTACAAAAATTTTTTGCTTTCTAGGGCTGTATTCATGGATTGCTCTGGCAACCAATTCTTTTCCTGTTCCACTTTCGCCCTGGATTAAAACGCTGATTTCTGTTGTGCTTATTTTATCTATTGTAGAAAGAACAGAAATGAGCTTTGGGCTTTCTCCTATGATTTCATGATAAGGAAAAAGAAGGGATCTTCTGGTTAGATTGTGTTTTTCTTCTGTCTGGGGAATTTCTTCTGGTATCTCTATGTTTTCTTTATATGCCTTATTAGCTAAAAGCAAAAAATGGTAGACAATATTTACAAAGTTCATTTCATCCAGTGTGAAATTGTCTTTTTTTTCTATATGCAAAATATTTTTTTCAGGCAACTTCAGAGAAAGTATCCACAGATTTTCTTCTATCTTCTGAGGACTGTTGTATCTTCCTACTTCATGCCAGTCGTTCTGGGGACTTCCTTCTTGCAGAATAGGCTTTTCTAAATTTTTTTCACTAAAGATGCCTGCTGCTTTTAGATTTTGGAATTGTACGATAGAATGAATTGCCAGCTCCCATTGAGAAATCCTATCTTTTTTCTCTAAGAAAATTCGAGAAAAAGAACAAAGCAAGGCAAGAAGATCATTCTCTTTTTCATGTTGAAGATTTTTAGGCCTGGAAATTTTTCTACTCCTTGAACAGGAAATGTATAGATATTTTTTTTTATAAAAACAAATTTCCTTGATAAAACGAAAATTTTACCTAGTATATCAATTAGAAAGAAGAATATCAAGAGATATAGTAAGAATAATACTTGATAATAATTATGTTTTTAACTAAAATTGTTTTAGCCAAAATGATGTTGAACATATTTCAAAAGGCAGCATAAGAGCCTATCTGTAAATATGTCTCAACCGCAAAATGGAGCAGATGCTATTTTATAGCACTGCTCATTTTGCACAAGAACATTCTGACTATTACAGTTTTTAACTAAAATTAAGAAAAATGAAATATAAAAAAAACGTAAATTTTTCTGACGTTTTGCGAAAACAATAACATACTTCTACATGGAGGGGAAAAAATTGTCTCAGCTAATTATCATGGATGGTACAGGGGTTGGTACAACCTTTGAGCTTGCAAAAATGAATTTTTTAGGAAGGTCTGAAGAATGTAGTATACGACTTCCCTTTGCCAATATCGAAGAGCAACATGCCAAAATTTACCCCAAAGGAGATGTATATTATATCGTTGGCATTGGTGCAAATGAAGTCCAGGTGAATGGACATATTATCCATCAGGAAAGAAAGCTCATTCATGGAGATATGATTACCATAGGAAACACCATGCTGCTGTACGGCGAAGAAAATCTGCCTCAGCAAGAAGTCAAAGGGGAACTGCAAGGTTTAGACAAGCTAGAAGAAGAACCAGAAAAGCGTCTTTCTATTAAAAGCAGACAGAAATTTTTTAAGACAACGGATGTCGCTATACAAAGCATTTCGCAAACGAAAGAAGCCCCACGGTATATGGAAGTGCTTCTGAAAGTCAGCAATGCCATTATGTCCAAGCTGGAGCTGAAAGAACTTCTCTCTCAACTGCTGGATATTATTTTTGACCATCTGCCTGCGGATAGAGGTACTATTTTCCTGCGAGACCCTAAGGCAAACCGTTTATGGCCTATGGCTTCTAAAAAGCGTAAGGAAAGCAAATCAGGCGAAAAAGGAAATGAAAAAGTCATGGGTTCCAGAACGATCATTAAAGAAGTTTTGGAAACCAAAGAAGGAATTCTAACAAAAGATGCTATGGAAGACCAACGTTTCCAAATGGGAGCATCCATAGCCGCTCAGCAGATCCATGCTGCGATATGCGTTCCCGTTGTAGGCAAAAATGAAGAGGTTCTAGGCATCATTCACATTGATTGCACACGCTCAGAAAAAATCTTTGGCGATGAGCATCTTCGCCTCATTACGGCCATTGCCATGCAGTCTGCTTTAGCCGTTGAAAATGCTCTTTTAGTACAAGAGTTAGGAGAAAAAAAGCGTATAGAGCAGGAAATCAATATTGCCAGCAACATACAAAAAGAGCTTTTGCCTAAATTTTTGCCTACAGTCCCAGGGATTGAAGTGTATGGCTTTATGCGTCCTGCAAAAGAAGTGGGTGGAGATTACTATGACTTCATCCCTTCGGATGACAATTCTGAGCTTTATATCTGTATTGGTGATGTTTCTGGCAAAGGTGTTCCCGCAGGGCTTGTCATGGTAATGGCTCGCTGCTTCTTGCGACCTTTGGTTCTTTCCTGTAAAAACACAAAAAAAATCCTGGATGAATTGAATAAGCTCCTTGTCGCTGATACGAGAAAAGATATGTTTATGTCTATGCTCGTCATGAAATGGAATGCTTTTGAAAAAAAATTCTATTGGACAGGCGCAGGGCATGAGCATATTCTGATTTACAGAGCCAAAACAAAAACCTGCGAATGCATTCGCACAGGAGGAATTGTTCTGGGCATGATCAAAAAAGCAGAAAAATTTTTCAAGGAAGAATGCCTGTACTTAGAGCCAAAAGATATGATTGTTCTGTATACCGATGGAGTCACAGAATGTTTCAACTCGCAGGGACAAATGCTGGAACTAGAAGCCGTCAAAAAGCTTGTGGAAAAGTATGGTCATCTTCCTGTTAAGGATGTATGCAACTCTCTTCTGGCAGAATTGCAAAGGTTTATGGGCAAGGCTGCTCAGTATGACGATATTACCATTGTAGGAATCAAAAAAACTTAACTGGTATTTAAAGAGAAATTGTTATGGAAAGCAACCACGAAATAGAAAATAAAAAAGAGAGCCTTCCTCTCTGTCCTAAATGTGCGCAAGAAGTAGATAGAAAACTTTCAGAATGTCCCAAATGCAGGGCAATGCTCTTTTTTCATACTTCTGATTCTCAAGAGAGATTAGAGAAGATTGCTCGTTATAGCCTTGGGCAAATGTTTCTAAAAGAACAAGAGTATCTTTTTGAAACCATCTATAAATCCGAACGCTTGATTCCTAAAATGCTTTATTTTTTATTGTATTCTCTAGTTTTTAGTGCAATCTATGGTGCCATTCTAGGAGCAGAGCAGGGCGCATCGAATATAGCAGTAATGTCTATAAAAGTTCCTTTATTACTTTTTAGTACTTTAGTTATATCTACTCCTCTTTTTTTTGTAGTAAATCTTTTTTTGGGAACATCACTTTCTTTTTTGCAAACGATTACGCTACTGTTTATGACGATGTATCAGTTTGCTATTGCGCTTGTTTCGCTATCTCCGATCCTTCTTTTGTTTGTGATTTATTCTGATAGCGTATCGTTTTTCCATATTCTGAATATTGTTTTTTTTCTTCTTGCAGGAGCATTAGGAATTGCTCTTTTATGGAAAGCCAGCGATTATTTCCTGATACGAAGTGGCTCACAAACAGGCTCTCTTTTTATAAAAATATGGTCTGTTGTTTATGTTTTTGTTGGTTTGCAAATGGCATGGTCTTTAAAAATCTTTGGAGATCTCAGCCAGTTGCCTATCTTCAAACAACTTGGCATCGAAGGGAATTTCTATATGGCGATTTTTGAGCTGGCAAAACGTTTTATGGGGGGAGGAGATTAGTTTGGATAATTCTTTGAGCGATCAGAACGCTACCCTTTCTCAGCTTAGGGATTGGGTAGTTCGATTTCGTGATGAACGGAACTGGGAGCAATTCCATAATCCCAAAGATCTGGTTTCTGCGATAGGAATCGAAGTGTCAGAACTGGCAGAACTGTTTCTATGGAGAACAAACCAGGAAACAGAACAAGATCTTATGGATGGGCAATTCAGGCAAAGCATGGAAGAAGAAATGGCGGATATTCTCATGCTTTTTTTGTCTTTATCTGCGGTTACAAAGGTAGATATAACACAAGCAGTCCAAAAAAAACTCGTGAAAACTGCCTTGAAATATCCTGTAGACAAAGTCTATGGCAGTGCCAAAAAGTACAGCCAGATTTAAATGAACTTATTGGGGAGAATGAAAATGCAAAAATATTTTTTCTATGTATTTTTTCTTTGTGCTACTTTTAGCTCTGTGTTGATGGCAGCAGGGAGCTGGGAAGAATTTTTTCGGTCTTTGATTGATCAACAGACAGGCTCTAAAATCATTGAATCAGGTAAGCTATACGAAGGCAATGTATATAGTGCGAATTTTAAATTCTTGATCACAGATGCAGATGGAAATGCGAATAATTTCAAAGGAAATGATCGTATTGAGCTGCAAATTTTGGGAACCAGTCTGGCGTTTGAAGGAACGAAAGATGGACTTGTGACCTGGGCCGAAGCCAATGGCAAAGCGATTTATGATGCTATGTTTCCAAGCGATGTGGGCAGCGCAATTACAGGCGGGTCAGATGCACAATATACGCAAGAAGCCTTTTTCCCTTCTGTCATTCTAAAAAATCTGAGAACAGAAAATACGAACAACTTCATAGCTCGTATGGAATTTACTTTCTCTGAAGTAGGCAACGAGGAGGTTTTTAGCTTTTTAGGCGTGCCTTCTTACAATATCAATTTTGGAGAAAAAATGCAAAATGCGGTCGGGCTTATTATCCCTTTTCGCTATGCAAAGCAAGACGATGTGTCGGAATCCGAGCTTTTTTCTATTGGCCTGAATCCTTATTTCCGATACAATGTTTTTGAACAGAATTCTTCCCTTTTAGAGGATGATAGACTTACGATTGACGTTGGACTCAATCCTTTTATGCACACTACGTTTGTCAGCTCTGTCATTTTTACAGGCGGAATCGGTTATATACGCTTTGGAAGTGGCTTTTTCACTGCTCTGGAATGGAATATCGCAGACAGGATAAAAATCCGTTCTGGCATTGCCTATCAGATCAGCAAGGCCTATTTCCCTGATGATGTAGTAGAAGGCGATATGTCATGGATCGTAGATGTCCTGAACGATCTTCCTGTAGACCATGAAATATCTTTTGGTCTCAATTTTACCATTCCTTTGGCGGAAAACTTCAATGTATCTCTGGACTATTTCCGAACCCATTCTTTAAGCTCCAGAGTAAAGTCCAGCCAGGCATTTATCTCTACTGTCTCTATTTTTTTCAACTATCTGCTATTGGATATTGTGGATATAAGCTTGGGATACAAAACTCGCTTTGAAATCGAAGATCTGAACGAGCATACCATTCTCTTTGGCGGAATGGTAAGATTTTAGGAGAAAGAGCATGAGAAAATTTTTGATCTTTTTGATTCTAGGGATTTTGGTGCTTTGCCCTGGATTTAAATGCATGGAAGAAAATACAGAATATTCAGATAACAATCCGTACATTCCTGGAAACACGCCTAAAATAGACCATATAAGCAGTACGAATTGCAAATACCAGAATAAAGTGAATGAATCCGATGTCAGGATAGCCACTGCCAGAAGAGACTCCAATATCTACATGGCATTTGTGGATAGCAGGAATGTATTCCATAAGCTATACTTCGTGTCTTCTCCCGATTTTGGAAAAACCTGGAGCCAGGAAGTCAGAGTGGATCACACTCCGAATGCAGCGAACTGCGATGCACCTCTTATAGACTTTTATCAGAATACTATCTATATGGCATGGATAGATAACCGCAAATCTCTTTATGTTCCTTATGGGCCACAAGATAATCCAGATGACGACTTATATGATCTTTATTTTAACTACTCTACGGACAATGGGAAAACCTGGCAGGCAGAGGATATAAGAATCAACAAAAGTTCTTTAGGGATAAGCCGTCTGGAATACGATTCTATCGTCATGGAGCAGGCAGAAGGAAAAGTCTATATTGCCTGGCTGGACAGAAGAAACGATAAAGAAGAAATCTATTTTAATTTTTCTGAAGATGCAGGGCAGACCTGGCAGGCGCAGGACATAAAAATATTCGAAATCTTGCAAGCAAAAGGCCAGAAACGAATCTCTCATGGTAATTATTATCTGAAAGCTTCGGGAAATACCATCTGTCTTGGCTTACACTATACACCCTCAAACAAATTTTATTTTGTGAACTCCAAAGATGGAGGTCTTACATGGCAGGCCAATCCTGTTGTATTCACTAATACCAATTCTGCCTCTATGACTACTGACGAGAATCATGTGTATATTGCCAGGAGCAGCCAGGGAAATTTGCTTATGGAAAGATCGGACGATGGTGGAGATAATTTTAGTTCCTATAATTCCAACCAGACAAGCGGATATATACCAGATATAGTCTGCGATGGCAACACAGTTTATGTAACTTATCTGAATGGTTCCCCTGCTGACATTTTTTTCACAACCTTTGATCTTAATGAAAATACATGGACTCCACCTACGAATATAACCCAGACTTCTCAAGAGGAAGCAGAAGTAGAATTTTTTGCCTCAGGGAATTTTCTTCATCTGGCATGGCTGAAGTATTCCGATTTAGGTACTAAAGCGGTTAGCCCATCTTATCGAAGAAGCCCCGATAAGGGAAATTCCTGGGAAGATATAGTGCCTCTCTTCGATGGTTACAGAAAGCTTCATAGCCTATTGGCAGACAATAGTGGAAATGCTTTTGTTGTAGGAAAAGACGATGGGCAACAAATCCTGACAGTACAAGAAATAGAGCAAGGCACTCCTGGCCAGACCAATACTGTTCCAGGCGAATCTGCTAAATACCAGAAGGCGTTTTTCCACTCTATGGATGTAGCATTGGAAACAGTCTATGGCAAAAGAGGCGAAATTCTTGGCAACTATGTTTATGGAGCATGGCTGGACAACCGCAACAATCCTGATGGCACAGAGAAAATAAACGATGTATTCTTTAATTATTCCTGGAACAATGGTACTTCCTGGCAGACAGAAGATATAAAAATAGGCCAGAATGCCTATGACGCATCGGATGGAACCAGCATAGGGAATAAAATCAAGCTCAGCTCCAGCGAAAACTACGTATATGCGCTCTGGCTAGACCAGAGGGAAGGCTCTGGGAAGCTATATCTGAATCATTCTCTGGATTATGGAAAAACCTGGGCAGAAAGTCCCGTTCTCATCCATGAGAGCATGACAACGCAACGATTTTTTCCCAATTTAAGAAGCTACCAAGAAAATGTGTTTGCAGTATGGCAGGATTTCCGTACTGGTTCTGGTAGGATATACTTCAACACATCCGAGGACAACGGAAATACATGGCAGGCAAACGATATTTTGTTGGATCAGGGATACGAATCCAAAAATCCTGACATGAATTCTTATTCAAATCAGGTTTATGTCGTTTGGGAGCAATCCAATGGAGAATATAGCGACATTTATTTCAATGGCTATGATTCATCTGTTAAAAAGCCTTTGGGAACACCCACAAGGGTAGACACTGGAGATGCAGCCTATACTCACGGCTCTCGCAATCCCAAGGTAGCAGGTATAGCGAACTATGTCTTTGTAGTATGGGAAGAAGAGAGAGACGGCGGAAATAATGTCTACTTCAACTATTCCAACAATTTTGGAACTACATGGAATACTCCGATAAGGCTCAACACGCCACCTGATCCTGCTGTTTCTAAAATCAGCGATATTCGTATAGCAAGGTATGCAAGTAGCATCTATGTTGTATGGAGAGAAGCCAGAGCAGGCGATCCTAAAAGATACAATGTTTATATGAATTATTCCAGAAATTTGGGAGTGACATGGCAGGAAAACGACATTCGGATTAACCAGAACACAGAAGGCGAAGCCAATTGTGCATCTTGCTATTTAGCAGCTAAAGGTAGCATTGTTTCTGTAGTCTGGGGAGACTACCGCAACGGCAGTGCCGATGTATACTGCAATATTTCTTTAAACTATGGCAGAACATGGAATCCCCAGGATATTCGTTTGGATACAACCGATACTTTAGGTGCCAATACTTCTTTGCCCTACTATCCGCTTATCGCCTCTGATGATAAGGTGCATTTCTTCTGGCTGGAAACAAAAGATGCAGACGCTGCAAGCCATATATATTATAAGAATACAGCAACAACATGGCAGCCGCCTACAATAACAGACATTACCCCTTCTCAGGGAGGTATGCAGGGAAACACATCCATTACCATCCGAGGCACAAATTTTACTGTGGATCCTCAAGCCCGCGCTATCGTTTTGATTGATGGAATGGCGGCCAGCAATGTCAATGTTCAGGATGACCAGACGATTCTCTGTCGTACTCCTGCGGCAACAACTCCTGGCTCAAAAAACGTCGTAGTTGTTGCTAAAGGTGGAGCTGCGATCAGATACAATGGCTTTACCTATATCAACTATATGCCAATGGTAACGATCACTTCGCCTGCTGATAATACCAATTTTTTCACTCCAGCGACTGTTTCCATAACGGCAAATGCAGTGGATTCAGATAGAACCGTAAGCCGTGTGGAATTCTACAATGGCTCTACAATATTGGGAATAGATACAACTGCACCCTATAACTGGCTTTGGGAAAATGTGCCTGTCGGAAATTATTCTCTTATAGCAAAGGCCTATGACAATCATGGTTCAAGCTCTATCTCTACGGCTGTCAATATTGTCGTAAGAAATCCAACGCCTGTTGTTAGCATTACCAGTCCTACAAATGGAGCTGCTTTTTCTGCTCCAGCGAATATCACTATAGAAGCCAATGCTTCAGATGAAAACCGTTCTAATCGAACAGTGACTCTTGTGGAATTCTACAATGGGACAAGCTTGATTGGAGCAGATTCTACTGCTCCCTATTCTTTTGTATGGAACAACGTGATAGCAGGAACATACGTATTGAGAGCCAAAGCCTATGACAATGAAGGTGCGAACAGCACATCAGGCGATGTCAATATCACAGTAGGAGCCTCTGGAAGCATGATGGTTTCACCTTCAGAAAATATGCTATCGGAAGGGCCAAAAGATGGGCCTTTTATTCCTTCCAGCAAGCAGTATACTATTGATGCTATCGATACCAATGTTTCCTGGGAAATCACATCCAGTGCCAATTGGGTCGATATTACTGCAAATACTGGCACTACAATTCCTGGAACGCCGAGCAATATAACCGTGAGCATCAATGGAAATGCAACAGAGCTTTCGGAAGGCAGTTACGATGCTACTTTGACCTTTACTAATCTGACCAATGGGCAGGGCAACACAACGCGTAATGTCAAGCTCAATGTGCAAAATGTCTGGTCGGAAACTTCTGGCATATATGCAGGCCATATTCCTAAAATTGCCTTTAGCCCTAATGTTGGAATGATCTTCGCTGGCGGGGAAGCATCAGGAATCTTCCTTTCTGCAGATAATGGCACGAGCTGGGAGCGAAGCATGAACGGCATAAACGATAATTACATCACAGATCTTGTGGTTCACCCTGGCAATGGCCATGTTTATGTTGGTATCCCTGGGGATGGCATTTACCAGTCCCAAGACAATGGAGCTAATTTTGCGAAAGTGTTCGATCTAATCCCTAAAAAAGAGGAAATAGGGAAAAAGAAAAGAAACTTTCTGCCAAAAAGCAAACTCATCAGAGGCTATAAAGATCCAGATGTTTTGATTGCAGTCAATGCTATGAATGGCAATGTCTTTGCAGCAATACATGGCATTGGTGTATATCGATCCATAGACAATGGCGAAACCTGGACGAATGTCACTTCGAATCTGCCAACCAATAAAACAGTGGACATTATGTGCCAGAGGGTCAATGGAAACGTATTTGTAAAGATAGATACAAGCTCTGAACAGACCAGGAGAGAAGAAAGAGAGTATGCTATCTATCGCTCTTCGGACAATGGAGCTACCTGGATACATCTTGCCAATTTTCCTACAGACTATTCTGCCTATGCAGAAAAATATTCCGATGGCTTGATATTCCTGGCTGATTTTAATGGTGTCAGCCGTTCCGTAGATAACGGCAGTACCTGGACACCCGCTGTCAACAATGGATGGCCTGAAACCGAAGAAAAAGAAGCTATGGCTTACCACCAAAGCCAGAATCGGCTTTATCTTTTGACCACACAGCATCTTTATGTTTCAGGAGACAATGGAGACAACTGGACGCAGGTTGCTTTAAATATAAAAACACCAGAATTGCTCAGTCTCGAACTCTTTGAAACATACAACATCCTATTCATCGGAACAGAAGGGAATGGAATCCTTCGGTCTGCCAACAATGGAGTTACCTGGTCTTATAGCAATGAAGGCATGTCAGGAGCTTTGATACAGGATATTAAAGTAGCTCAGGTTACAAAAGATCAAGCTACAAGAGCCACAACGCTTTTCGCATCTACCTATGGAGCAGGGTTATACAAGAGCAATGACAATGGCAGTACCTGGTCTAACGTATCTAGCTTGCAAGAATTGCCTGTACCCCTCTTTTATATCTGGGCAGTGGATGTGCATCCAGTTTCAGGAAACATATATATTGCAGGAAGCGAAATTCATAACCTGATCAACATTTACATGTCTCCTGATAATGGTGCTAGCTGGTCTAAAATCTCGAATCAGGATTTTGTATGGTTGGAAAATCTTATCATCCATTATAGTGGCAGCCCTATGTTTTTGTCTGGTATGAATGCCAATGGAGACGAAGGTGTCTATCGCTCTGACGACAATGGTGCAAATTGGACTCATGTTTCTTCAGGGATACAAGACACAAGAATTGACTATCTCACCATGCAAGGAAACACTGCTATTCTGGCAGGAGCAAGAACAGGAATCTATCGTTCTATAGACAATGGCGCAAGCTGGACAAAAATCTACACTCCGCCTGTCGATGATGATGTATATTCCCTGGGATACTATGCTTACACAAATGCTATTTTCGCAGGCCTGGGCACTGGTGTCTATCGCTCTCTGAACAACGGAGGCGATTGGACTCCGCTAGGCGATACAATGGAAGGAGTAGAATCCTTTGGGGTTCATGTTGATAAAAATAGCATCTACTGTGGAACCTGGAATGGAATCTTCCGATCCACCGACCATGGTACAGTCTGGAGCCAAAACGGACTTTCCAAGCCCATACTGGCCAAATGCTTTGCCTTTGTTCCAGACACAAGCATCATAGTCGCAGGGACTTCAGGATTCGGTATTTACCATAATCTTCCTGCAAAGAAAAAATAGAAGGATACCCATAATTGCCTTATTGTAATGAGTTGTAGCCGCAGGGTTGCCCCAAAAAAGTCGTGCCTGTTCAAAAGCCCAACGCCAGTGCAATCCCTGCGTCTTTGCTCAATACCTTCTAAATCTTTGTAGTTACCTATATTCCGCAGCTTGTAAGTGAACTTTTTTGATTTTTAAAGAGAACCAC